>JBGPBD010000102.1:0-3708 GCA_041481045.1 Bathyarchaeia archaeon
CAGGTCTAGCGCCGCATATTTTGGGTAAAACATTAATCCTCAGTGCGTTTATGTTCTTGCGGGGGAAGCTAGCTTGCCCATCTTGCCTATTGACACCGGCCGTTATGGAACTTCGGAGATGAAACGTATTTTTGAAGAGGAGACACGCGTCCAGAAGATGCTTGATGTTGAGGCGGCTTTGGCTTGGGCTCATGCTGAGGTTGGCGACATACCGAAGAAGGACGCGGAGAAAATCATGGCAACGGTATTGTCAAACCGTGTTAAACTTAGTCGAATAAAAGAGATTGAACATGAAATAAAGCATGATGTCGCCTCTTTGGTCAGAGCGTGCGCTGAAGCCTGCGGGCCAAGCGGTGCCTTTGTTCATTTGGGCGCAACGAGCTATGACATCGTTGACACTGCAAATGCTCTTCAACTGAAAGATGCTCTCGCACTGATTATTAAGAGGCTAGATGATCTTCAATCAGTTTTGGAAGAGAAAGCTTTGCAATACAAGGAAACTTTGATGATGGGCAGGACGCATGGTCAGCATGCTTTGCCGATTACTCTTGGTTTCAAATTTGCGGTTTGGAAATGTGAGATTTCGAGGCACATCCAACGGTTGACGCAATGTGAAGCACGTGTGGTCGTTGGGAAGATGAGTGGGGCTGTGGGAACTCAGGCCGGTTTGGGACCGCACGCTGTGAGAATTCAGGAACTTGTGATGCAGAGGCTCGGAGTTAACGTGGCTGAGATTTCTACTCAGATCGTGCAGAGGGATCGTTATGCTGAGCTTGTGTGTTTGCTGGCGATTGTTGCCTCTTCGCTTGACAATTTTGCGACGGAAATTCGGGAGCTGCAGAGACCTGAGATTGGCGAGCTTTTTGAGGCGTTTGAGGAAAAGGCGCAGGTGGGTAGTTCGACTATGCCTCATAAGCGAAACCCGGAGACTTGTGAGAGAGTGTGCGGCTTGGCGCGAATCGTCAGAAGTCTTGTGATTCCGGCATTGGAGAATGTCGTCACTTGGCATGAGAGGGACTTAACACAGTCTTCAGCAGAGCGGTTCATCATTCCGGAAGCGTGTATACTTTTGGACTACATGCTTTTCCTGATGAGTAATATTGTTGCAAACTTGCAAGTTGATGAGCAGCGGATGCTGAAGAACGTTGAGTTGACTCAGGGGCGTGCTTTGTCTGAGGCCGTAATGATCGCCCTGACGAGGAAGGGTGTGAGTCGCCAAGAAGCTCACGAGCTTCTCAGAAAGCTAGCCATAAGAAGTGAGGACGAGAAGAGGCCTTTCAAGGAGGTTCTTCTTGAAGACAAGGCTGTGTGTAGAAATCTGAGCGAAAAAGAGGTTGATCATGCCCTAAACCCCAGGAATTATCTGGGCACTGCGGTAAAACAGGTTGAGCTTGTGGCTGGAAAAAAGAAGAAGGAAAGAAGAACTACAAGCCGCGTTGACGTTCCTGGAAGTTCTTGATAGTAGAGCACGCCCTTTTTTAGGACACTCCGAAATCAGCCTATTCCCTTTTGAACCCGAGCAGGAGAACAAATTGCTCTATTATCTCTTTGTTTCTAACTTCAGGATGGAAGAGAACGCCGTAAATGTCTTTCCCCTTATGGCTTATGGCTTGCACGCATTTTTCAGATTCAGCCAGTATAGCAAGTTCATTGGAAGGTTTTATCGAATAGGTGTGGAGTTCATAAGCTCTAAAAGATGAAGAGAACAGTGGATTCTCTTTGATCGTTGTTATTTGCCTCATTCCGATTTCCAGGCATTCCTTCAGAGAAGAGTGGAAAACTAGGCTTATGGTCTGCATGCCTGCGCAAATTCCTAAAATCGGTTTTTCATATTCTCTTATCCAGCTAAAGTCTTCAAAGTGATTCAGGGACTCGTTGTCTTTCAGTGCTGTGCCTGAGAGGATAATTCCTGTGCAACTGCTTATGTCTGTTTGATTTAGCTCGGAAAAGTGCTTTATCCCGTATTCTTCCATGTTTTTAACTACGGCGATTATGGGCAGGACAAATTCGTGGAATCCCAGAGAGTCTTTCTTGTAGTTCATGTCGACGATTAAAATCATTTTTCTGCCAGCCTTGCTTTGTTGATCAGATAGATTCCTGAATTGGCATTTTCTTCAATGGTGAAATTAAGAACTTCGATTTTCTTCCTAAACAGCGGTGCATCCAAAACTGTTGTTTCTATCTCGCCGCCTTCGCCCGAAGGGCTTATTTTATACTCTTTCTGAAGCGCCACCAATTCCTCTATCAGTTTTTTGTTCATCTCTTTCCCTAGCCACGATTTGTCCAGCGGATAAGCAAAGACGCCTGAGATAATCGCTTTGAAACCTTTCTCTACTATTTCCTCCAGCAGTTTTTGTTGGTCTTTTTTCCAGAGAGGGTTGAAACACCAAAGGTCAAGTTCATGGCATATTCTTTGGATTCTTTCTGCTTGATAAACAGATTCGACTGCTCCCGTAACAACTCCTTCGATCTTCAGCTTTTTTCGAGCCTGTCTTATTGCGTTCTTTAGATCTTCAAGCTCTTGTTCTTTCACTCCCTTCGTCAACTTCTGAATTAGAGGCAGGCCTATTGCTTCGGCTTGAAGTCTGGCTATCCAGATGTTTGGAGTATGAAACATGTAGCTTTCCTTGTTCTTGGAGGCTATGGTAATCAAGCAGACAACTTCCTCCTTTTCGGCTGCTTTGAGCAGGGCAAGCGTTGAATCCTTTCCGCCCGAAAACAAGACTGCAAGTCTCATGGACTATCCTAATCTCGAATTCATTTATTAAGAGTCTTGAGCTTTGAGGGACTTCCGCGATTAGATAGTCTACATGCGAAAAACAGATTTTCATGAAAAAGCCTTGGGACGAAAGCAATTGGCTGTGTTGTCTTGCCGTTACTCTAGAAAAAAACATTAGCGTCCTGGCGTGCGTGATGCATTCAGAACTTGGGAAGAATAGGCATCTGCAGGAAAACAGCGTGCATGGATGTGAATTAACGTTTTGCTGGGATTATTTCGATCCAGTATCCGTCGGGGTCTTCGATGAAGTAGATGCCCATTGCATTGTTCTCGTAGCTTATGCATTTCATCTTTTCATGCAGCTCGTGAGCCTTTTCAAAATCGTCGGTCGTAAGGGCAAGATGGAACTCGTTGTCCCCCAAGTTGTAAGTTTCTTTCCGGTTTCTTAGCCAAGTCAATTCAAGTCTGTGCCCGCTTTCGCCGTCTCCGAGGAATACGAGTGTGAAGCTTTTGTCCGGCGCCTCATACCTGCGCACTTCTTTCAAATTCAAGGCCTTCTCGTAGAAGGCAACGCTCTTCTCTAAGTCTAGGACGTTGAAATTGTTGTGTGCAAACCTGAAATTCATCCACAATCCCTCTTATCAAATCTTTTTTTCTGAATACTGCACTCCAGGAACCGCCAAAGTGTCTCCACTCTTCTTCAGCAGGCCTCTTGCAGTCATTGAATTTTGCTTCGCTGTATCTCGCAAATGGTTGTAGCAGAGAGTCTTGCTTTTGAGAGTACACGTCAAACCTGTTAGAGAGGTAAGTGATTGCTGTTTATCTGCGTTTCTGGCCGAATTGTCCGAACCGATTGGTTAGGCTTTTCCAATCTTCTGAATACAGCTCTTTCATTGCTTCGATGAAGTCAAGAACGGTGAACGAATCTGGGGTATCTTCTTGATCGTGTTCTTAAGCTTCTCTTCTTCCAGAAGCAACTTCATGCGCCA
>JBGPBD010000103.1:0-3693 GCA_041481045.1 Bathyarchaeia archaeon
CCGAAAGGCGAAAGGTTGCAAAGCAACGTTAGGTCGGCCTGCAACCATGGCGCAGTTGGAGCTCATGACTGAAGCTGAAAACGAAATTGACATCAGATAGATTTGATGAATCAGTTAAAGCAGCCCAAATTGAGCATGTTTGAGTTTTAGCAAGCTTATTACCAGATAAGATCCTATCTTGATTGATATGTCTTCGGCTGATGTTGCGGCTCAAGTTTTTCGAAAGCTCGAGAATAAGGATCTCAGGGTGCTTCAAGCCATAGAAACTGCCATGAGCCAACACGAATTTGTTCCAAAGGAGCAGATCTCAAGATTTACCAAGTTCGACCTTGCGAGAGACACAGACTTCATACTAAACCGTTTGAGCAAGCTGGGCTTAATCTATCAGATACGGGACCCCTACACTGGATACACGTTGAACTATGCCGGCTATGATTGCCTGGCAATGAATGGGCTTGTAAAAGCCAATGTTCTTGAGGCCCTCGGGAAATCACTAGGAGTAGGCAAAGAAGCAGATGTATATAGCGCACTGACGCCGAAAGGCGAGCAGGTGGCCGTGAAATTTCAGAGACTAGGCAGAATTAGCTTCCGTCAAACGCAACGCAAGAGGGGTTACGCAAAAGAACATGCAGGATGGCTTTTCCAATCAAGACTTGCTGCAGAGAAAGAAATCGAAGCTCTAAGACTTATGCACCCACGCGGAATTGCCGTTCCCGAACCGATTAGCCAAAACCGACACGTCATAGTGATGGGAATGATCGAAGGCAAAGAACTTGCAAAATTGCGTAAAATCCGAAACCCGGAAAGGGTTTTGAAAGAGATACTGCAAAACGTTAGAAAAGCCTTCTTAGAGACAGGCGTAATCCACGCGGACTTGAGTGAATACAACGTCATCATTAAGCCGGACAGGCACATCCTCATAATTGATTGGCCACAATACGTAACCAAAGAGCATCCAAACGCTGAACAGCTTCTGACTCGAGACATAAAGAACATTCTGCAGTATTTCAGCAGGAAGCGCATGCTAAGAGTCAAACTCAGACAAGCCTTCGACTACGTGACTGGAAAAAGCAAGACTGCATTTTCTCAGGCGGATTCCAATATTATGTAAAGTATGTTGTTCCCACGAAGCAGCACGTTGCCATAGTTGGTCATCAACTGTTCCTCTTTGCACTCAGTCGCTCCTTCCAAAAGTATATTCATATGTCCGTCGCATTTGATCATTTTACCCTTGTATTCGCACCCGTTTTTCAGCATGACTGAGATGTTAGCGTTCAACTGCTTGATCAGCACGTTCAACGGTTTCTTACTAGGCTCCATGTGTGCACCCTGATTTTTCTCAATATACCTTATCCACAATGTCCCTCCCTATAAAAGTTTTATGAATGCGAATCCCGAAAAAGGCTTCCCAGAATCATTGTAACGGTTGCAGGACAACCAATAATAGTGCCTGCACACAACCTGAACTGGGGGATTTCAAATTGAAGTACGAAATAAAATACAAACCCTCCTATTCGATGCTCGTCGTCAACCTTGAACGAGGAGAGGTAATCACAGGAGAAGCTGGAGCAATGACATACATGGATCCGACGATAGAACCACATACAAGGAAAAGAGAAAAAAGTCTACTAGGCAGCTTAGGCTTAGCCATCGTCGGCAGACAATCCTTCTGGGTAAACGACTACACCGCAACAAGCGGCCCTGGAGAAGTAGGACTCGTAGCAGCCCCAGTAGGCGACATAGAGGTGCTTGAAGTAAGATCAGATCAAGGCTACGTAATACAGAAGACAGCATACATAGCATCAACGGAAAACGTAGATCTAGACGTCAAATGGGAAGGCTTCACCAAAGGACTGTTCGGCCAAGGTCTTTTCATGATCAAAGTCACCGGCAACGGCACCCTTTTCATAAACACTTTCGGAGCAATCGACAAGCACACGCTAAAAGCTGGACAAACAATGATAGTAGACAACTTCCACCTAGTGGCCTTCAGCGACGCATGCAGCTACAAAGTAACCAAGTTCGGCGGACTTAAAGAAACCCTACTGGGCGGAGAAGGCCTAGTAACCCGAATTACCGGACCCGGAGACATCTACATACAAACAAAAAACCTCAAAGAATTCGTAGATTGGCTATGGGCATTGATGGAACCAAGAGTCCAATCAAGAGCCCGCTAAACCCTTTTTCTTTTTTATCAATGCAAGAGATGAGAATCACAACCGACTTTTCTTCTACGATATTTCAATTCGAATATTTCCTGGAAAGAAGTGAATTTAGTCTCCTGCAAACCTTAAGTAACGACCCGAGTTACAAGGAAACGATGACAGATGAAGATAGCAGTAGTTGACCACGTTTACTTGGAGAAGGAGCACCTAGAGAGATTACATTCTCTTGGCGAACTCGAAGTTTTCAAGGAGCCGCCTAAGACCGCTCAAGAATTGAAAGAAAGAATAAGGGCAGCTGATATCGTGATAGTCGGCTGGAGTGAGTTGACCCGAGGCATCATTCAATCCTCGAAGACGCTCAGAATGATTTCCATATGGGCTACAACTTGTCACTACGCGGACCTCAAAGCCGCCGCAGAAAGAGGAGTTGTGGTAACACATGTTCCGAGCTACGCCATGGAAGCCGTTGCCGAGCATACTTACGCTTTGTTGTTAGCTTCAATTAGAAGATTGTCGTCAGCTGATAGACACGTCAGGAAAGGCAATTTTGATTGGAGACCATTTGGAGGCGTCGAACTGCACGGAAAGACCCTCGGCATAATCGGGACCGGATCGATTGGCTGTCGAGTTGCTGAAATAGCCAAGGCATTTGGCATGCAGATTCTGGCCTACGACAAATATCCTAATGCGAAAAGGGCAGAGGAGATAGGGATGAAGTATGTTGACCTACTTACGCTTTTGAAAGAAAGTGATTTTGTCACTATACATGTAACCCTAACACCGGAAACAGAAGGAATGCTAGGAAAGAAGGAAATAGAAATCATGAAGAAAGGTGCAGTCATAATAAACACATCCCAAGGCAAAGTGATCGACGAGAATGCTCTCGTCGAGGCTTTGAAGTCTGGCAAGATAGCCTTCGCGGGTCTAGACGTGTTCGCGGAAGAACCGCCAGCCAAAAATAACCCCCTGTTCAAACTTGACAACACAATACTTTCTCCTCACGTTGGATTCCACACAGTCGAAGCAGTCAGAAGATGCACGGATATTTGCATCGAAAATGTTGAAAAGTTCCTGAGGGGACATACGCAAAACTCGTGCTAACACAGAACTCAAACAAGAGATGAGTTAAATGTACTTGACGAAACTGGAAGAACGAATACTCAGAGGCGAATTTGCAGAAGGAACGCAAAGAGCACTAGAGCTTCTCGTAGCGATTGGAGAGGCATATGACGCTGAAAGGATGATTCCTATAGCACGCGCACATGCCGCTTCAAGCGGCCAAGAAGGAGACTTGTACTTTGTCGAGCTCTTAGCGAACGGGGGAGCCTTCTGCAAAGTGCCCACCAGCACCAATCCAGTATACGACATAACGTACTTCCACAGAAAATTTGATTCCATTCCTAAAGATGAGGCTGAAGTGGCACGAAGAGTCATGGAAGCCTACAAGCGAGTAGGTGCAATACTGAGCTGGAGCTGCTTACCATACCTAACGGAGAATATCCCACTCTTTGGCGAAACCGTGGCCTTC
>JBGPBD010000104.1:0-3663 GCA_041481045.1 Bathyarchaeia archaeon
TTTCTCAACTCGGGTTTTCAAGTGAAGACAAAGATATTAGAAAAGCTCTTGATTGGTTTGTTGAGAGACAAGAAAGGAACGGTCTCTGGAACCTCAGAACGCTACGGACGAAAAACAGAGATCTTCCTCTCTGGCTCGCTCTCGCCATCTCAAGAGTGTTTCAAAGTTTTCGCTGAAGCCCATAAGAATCAGAGACCTTCCGCTCATGGACGATTGACTGGCTCTGGATTTTTCTCAGGCACATCTGACAATGGCCTCAGTCTCCTTATGAGTAACACGCATGACGCTATGAGAAAAGGGGATGCAAAAATTCCTGAGACAAAGGGAAAATACAGAGCATAGAGGTGCAAAATCCAGCCGAGACAAGCTACCATCACAAGAGCAACAATTCCAATCAGAGCTAAAATCCTTGCAGATATCAGGTTTAAGCGCAACCGTTTTTCAAGCTCTTTCATGCTGCGGTTCTCAACGTAAGTATACAGTGCCCAAGGGAATAGAGGAAACCAAAAAATCAAACCCGTAACCATCAGCATATCAAAAAACCCCCATAGAAAGAGACCAGTAAGTAACAAGCAGAATGGATATACAACCAAGAACACCGCGCAGACTAGCATTGTGGTTCGTGTTTCCCGAAAACCCAAGAGCTTCCAACCGCTTGCTCTCTGGTAGACACTCAGAATGTATATCGCAATAAGCCCGAAACCGAGGAAACCCGCCCCCCAAAGGGGGCTAGCAACGAACAGAACAATCGAAATGATTGAGAGTTTGAACCCGAGCTTCAACTTCTCGAAGGCAGCGCTCACGATTTCAGGCGAAACGGCCTGCGTTTCATTCACACGATTCAGCCCCACATTTCAACTATTGTTGGTCTGTGGCTATAACCCTTGGCACACTTCGACTATACCCCAAGGAGGGCACTTAGTTTTCGGCAAACAAAAATAGGACACGTACTACAATCAAGAACAGGCTTCAAAGTATGGGATGATGGAGGTGGAACATTCATGGTGAAGGATCCCATTTGTGGAATGATGGTTGACGAGAAAACTGCAAAATTCAAGTCTCAGTACAGAGGCAAGACCTACTATTTCTGTGCTCAATCGTGCAAGATAACGTTTGACAAGAACCCCTCGAAGTTCGTCAGCGAACAATAGAGACAAAAGAGAGTAACGCGGTTTAGACGTTGCCAACATACGGGTGAATTTTCTTTTTCTACAAGTACTCTGTGTTTTGCGATCTATGATTTGAACCTTCTCAGCAAGAAGGAGTTCGCGACAACGGTGATGTCGCTCAATATCATCGAAGTCGCCGCCGCTTCAGGCGGAATCAGAATCCCCAGAAAAGGATGAGCCACACCAGCCGCGAGAGGAATCATTATTATGTTGTAGAAAAAGGCCCAGAACAGGTTCTGTTTGATCTTACCCAAAGTGCTTCTACTGAGCCGAATGCTTGTCGCCACACTACGCGGATCATCTTTGAGCAGCACAATATCGCCAGAGTCAACTGCGACATCCGTTCCGCTTCCAATCGCAATCCCAACGTTTGCTTGTGTGATAGCAGGCGCATCGTTTATTCCATCGCCCACCATTGCAACGAATCTTCCTTCGCTCTGCAGTCTCTTTATTTCCTCAACCTTCTGTGCAGGTACAACCTCAGCAAGAACCTCGTTTATGCCCAACTGCTTAGCTATTGCGTCCGCCGTTCTCTTCGTGTCGCCGCTCAGCATCATGACTCTCAAACCCATCTTTTGCAGAATGCCAACCGCCTCTTTCGAATGCTCCTTAACCGTGTCCGAGACAGCGATGGCACCAAAGGCTTTGCCGTCGACAGCCAGAACAAGAACGGTTTTTGCCTGACCTTCAAGCTTTTCGATCTCGCCCTCCAGAAGCTCAATTGAGATTTTGCTGTTCCGCATCAAAGCGCGGTTTCCGATCAAGACTTTCTTGCCCTTGAAGCCAGCGGTTATTCCGAGACCAGGTATCGCTTCAAAAGACTCAGGTTCACCAACATCGATTCCCTCATTTTCGGCTTCCTTCACTATGGCTTGACCTATCGGATGCTCAGACCATTTTTCTGCCACGGCGGCGGTTTGAAGAACGACTCTTCGGTCTCCTCCAATAACATCCGTCACGTCAAGCTTGCCTTTCGTTAATGTACCTGTCTTGTCAAAAACAACAGTGTCCAGATTCCTAATTACCTCAAGCACAGCACTATTCTTGATGAGGATACCGTTTTCCGCCCCTTTTCCAACACCTATCATGATCGCCGCAGGCGTCGCTATTCCCAGCGCACATGGACACGAGATTGCCAACACAGCAACTGTGGTGGTCAATGCGAGCGTTTGGTCGTTGAATCCAAAGAACCAGACAGTGAATGTTAGAATAGAAATTGCGACAACCACAGGCACGAAAACATTGACGACTCTGTCAGCTAGTCTTTGTATCGGAGCCTTGCTTGCCTGTACCTCTCGGGCCAACCGAACTATCTGAGACAAAGTTGTTTCCAAGCCGACTTTTTCCGCCTGGAATCTTACGGTTCCAGTCTTGTTGATTGTACCACTGAAAATGGTGTCTCCAACAACTTTTTCAACTGGAACCGATTCGCCTGTAATCATTGACTCGTCGATGAACGTGTGCCCTTCGGTGACCGATCCGTCCACCGGAATTCGGGCTCCCGGTTTCACCACGACTGTGTCACCGACTTGAACCTCATCGACTGATATCTCTTTCTCCAGCCCATCTCGGAACACTGTTGCGGTCTTAGGCTGGAGCGCCATAAGCTTCTTGATAGCGTTGCCAGTGCGTTCCACGGCCATGTCTTCAAGAAGCATGCCTAGCGTTATGGTTGTTATGACGATGGCGGCTGCTTCAAAGTAGCCCATGGTCTCTGGTGCAAAAAACGTCACATAAGCCGAATATACGTAGGCAACTGAAGAGCTAAGTGCAACCAGAACGTTCATGTCGGCAAAACGGTTTCTGATCGAGCTAAAGGCTCCTCGGTAGAAGTGCCAGCCCACCACAAACTGGACTGGTGTCGCCAATACCAATAGCATAGTTCTTCCATTGAAACATCGTAAAATACGTGATGAACACTATGGGGATTGTCAGTGCCAAACCTAATGAGAAGAGCAGCAGTTTTCTCTTGACTTCTTGTCTTCGTTTTTCGCTTACATCTTCGATTCTTTCGACTGCCTCGTACCCGCCCCTCTTTATCGTGGCTTTTATTTTGTCGAGATTAACCTTTTCTTCGTCAAACTTCACAAAGGCTTCTTTGCTGGCGAAATTTACTTTCGCGTCTATTATGCCGTCTAGCCTTTTCAGTCCTGATTCGATGCCTGTTGCGCAGGCGGCACAGTGCATTCCTAGAATCTGAAGGATTATCTCTTTTTCTTTCACCAACAAACCTCTCTACTATTGTCTTACAAATGTGTCTCACTTGGCGCCGAGCAGAACCTGCTCCAAGAACATGTTTTCCGGAAGAGCTCCCACGAATTCGACTTTCTCGTTCACCACTATTTTCGGTACCCCCATGATTGCGTAATTGATGGCCAGCTGCGGAAACTCGCTGGCGTCTATGGCATCTGCGCGTATCAAGTCGTTTTCGAGGGCAAACATGTGAGCCATGCTTGCTGCGGCAGGACAGTGCGGGCATGTCAATGTTACAAAA
>JBGPBD010000105.1:0-3636 GCA_041481045.1 Bathyarchaeia archaeon
TCACAGTTGGCTCTTCTCTGTGCAGATGAACGCCCACGTAGTGATATCACAAATGGCGCCAAGCGGTCATTATGCGCTCAGAACGCGCGCAAGAAAAGAGGCAGATCCTGGCTTGTCTTTCATGAGCATATGAGTTTGTCCTGTCCAGTGTAGGCTATAGACACGAGAATCATTCATCGTGCAAGGTGGACGTTTACATATCGGTGGTATCAGTGATAAGTGTATGAAGTGATGTCTTATCATATCACCATGCCCTTCCAATTTGAAGTCGCTCTCTGCTTGTATATAGAAGCATCAACCACGCCACGATTTTCATGCGCGCATATCCCTATTATCTAGGCTGGAAATCTGGATCCTAGAAGCATCCAACAAGACGACACCCTGCAGAATCTGAAGACTCCGAATGGAAGCTTTCCTCAAGTCAAGCGCGCGCGCCCGTTCCCGGAAAAAGCATTTCAATCGGGAAGCCGATTAGACCAGAAGAGAGTGACTGTAGGTCAAGGGGGATGAGCAATGCCTGAAATGAAGATATTTAACTTCACCCACAGCTTCTCAACGAAGGGGGAAGGAGAATATTTCGACCTGACGGATGTGGTTCATAGGGTCGTGGCCAAGTCAGGAATAAGAAATGGTTTGATGCATGCCTTCGCACCCCATGCGACAGGCGTTTTGATTTTGACGGAGAATGACCCTGACTTGCTGGAAGATATCCGATCGTTTATCGTGAAGGTCGTGCCCAGAAGTGGCGACTATAGGCACCCTTCAAACGCCCATTCACACTTGAGGTCGATCTTGTTTGCCCCTGACAGGACGATACCTGTGATTGATGGGCATGCAAGTTTTGGGACTTGGCAGTCACTTCTGTTTGTAGAGACGGATATTCACTCTAGGCAAAGGAGTGTAATCTTCCAAGTTATCGGCGAAATTTAGAGACTCAGAACTGCAACAAGCTATAACAGTATGTCTATGCTGAGCCGCTTTTCTATTCGTGCTTTTCCCCGTCAGCACCTACTCCCATTCCCCTGGCACATCCTCTTCCGAAGAAACCTTTTGTCATTGATGACCTCGCGAGCGCAGAATAGAATCCCTGAAATCGGAGTAGCCTTGTTACCCTCTTGTAGAGGCCAGTTCCTGTTTCTTGGTAGAGCTGCTACACGCGCAAAAGAAGAACGAACTTGTAGCAACGTGAAACGCGCACTGAAGTCCGACTCGGGAGCCTATTCAGTGCTGAGACTGGCCGATTCCTGCGAGAGTAGTCCTTTCAAATTTGATATTCTAGCCGTTCCTGCGTTTAACAATCCTGCCTTTGATTTTGCAGATCGGGTTCGCACCAAATCTGCATTGCCTTGCTTCGTTTGTTTCCCGATCATGGAGGAAGACGGTTGCATGGTGAAGTTTAAGCGTCTATGCAGTTTTCGTATCTGGAGGATCAGTATTTTGAGCTTTTCGTGCGGAAATTGAAGCGTTCACTTGCTTTCGGACGCCCTGCAATCACCAACACGAAAATCTTCACCACTGCCTCATGAGGAAAAGATTGAATCGATCGAATTGACGGGCCAGAAAAGACAGTTGTCTGAGTCGTTTGCTGCCTTCTTCTATTGACATTCCTCGCCCTTGGCATTGACAGAGCATGTCGTTAATAAGCTTCGATGGTCTTCGACGTTCGGGCGCGCGCGATCCTCGCACAGATAGTCTCGTTGATTTTGATTGGGCTGCACAAAAGTCATTGGTTACACGCTCAATTTCTCAACGGCATGCGGTGAGCAGCTGATTTGTCTTTTGAAATTCAAGAATTGCCTGATCTAATAAGGATAATTGTTCTTGTGAATCTTCGCCAAGGCGTCACCGTCCAATAGTCATCGCTGAAGAACCAGCTCGACAGAGTGTGCACTGGAAGATTACTCTGCTTGAGACTGTTGCTATCGTTATCATCGCGGTTGTTGCGTCGTTGCTTGTGGGCGGAAGCGCCTAGAATCTCCTTGTCGCTCTTTCGAGTCGCGTCACAACTGTGGTGCATGTACAGTTGCTTGATTGATGTTAATTCGAGACGTTGACTTGCATGGCGGTCGAGGAGATTTTACCTTATCTAGCAAAATTGGGAAGATCGTATCTTCTTCGAGCACAGTCAGAGCGGTGAGGACGGAATCGAAGATGACTTGAGTGCGAAGGATATGGGATATATTCAGTCCTTGCAAGATATGCAATCTTCTCGTGATGGGTTGGATTGTTCAGAGTCTTCTGTTAGCGCAGTTCAAAGCTGCTTCGCGGCAGGCCTATTTAAACTTCGGTCTTGTACGGAAAGCTACTGAGAAAAGCGTCCAGTGATTGCCAAAGAGTGACACAAGGGAGTTTGCTCCTTGAAAAGGATGTCGGCAGAGCGCGTCCTGCTTTGGCTTTCATCATTGCAGAACCCCTCATGTATATTGAGTGATCAAATAGTGATCTTATGATGACTAGCATTGGATCAAATGTGTGGGGAAGTGTCTAATCAGAATGAAGGGAGGGGGCTCCGAGACTCAACCCTGTAGCAAACTGACAGGCATCAGCTGCATTGGTGGATTGAATCGGGAGCCCCTCCAAGGCTCAGCGGCACCTTCATAAAAGTGTTTCTGAGACCGCGATTCGGTGTTGGACAATGAAGGGGAATTAAGAGCCTGCAAGAACCTTACGCTCAAAGACATTACGGAATACTGTGAGTTGTTGTGGGTTCTTGTTGATGCTTTTGTATACAGCCGCAAGGTTTGTGGATTCTGAATACGTATTCTCACATTGAATTTCCAGTTCTGAACTGTTATTAAGATTCAAGATGAAACGTGCAACAGAGGAAGAAGGAAAAAGCTTTGCAGAGAAGAACCGCAATAGTCGCTATAGTGCTAGTAGTAGCCTTGACAGTGGCTGCAGTAGTGATGATTCCCGGTGTTTTAGCACTTCTCGAGACGACTACAACTATCCCAAGCAGCGGAAGTGTCAGCTAATTCTCGCTCAGTTGAGTACCCCTTTCCAATCAGATTCAACTGTTTCCCGGGGGGCTGATCAGCCTTCGTAGCTGAGCCTCTTTGCGAATTCACACTTCAATTTTATCAGGTTATCAATGACTTTGTCGGTATCTACCTGTTTCGGCATAGTTCCAATCGCTACCGCAAGAAGGTCTTGTCTCTTCCATTGCTCATAACGTTTCGAGTAAGACTTGCTGAAGAGTCCAAGAGCTTGCTGCTCTAGATCCCTCGTCTTTTCTTCGTTCATTTTCCCGTCTAGCCTTCTCCCATTTGAAATCCAACACTGTTTCGCCTATTAAGTGAGTATGATAGAAAGATCAAGAGGACTGTTCTACCATTTGTTCGTGGCTAGACTAGTTCTTCCTACAGGAGTCTAGGTTTTCCGATGTGTCTTCTCCCTAGAACGTGCAGCCAGCCACAAAGTGGGTTCCTAGCTTCAGGCGAGAGAATGAGATAATTGCAGGTCTGTTGTAGTAGGCCGTCAAAGTCTGGTTTGCTTCTTCCACAGTGTCAATCGTTCGCAGTGTCAGGGTTGAGTTGTTTTCCCATCTCTTGAAAACGTACATTCGAAATGAAGCGCCATTTTCGAAGGGTTGTGTGCTCGCTGCTTGAACGGTATGAGTGCCTGGAGTTAGTGGAA
>JBGPBD010000106.1:0-3630 GCA_041481045.1 Bathyarchaeia archaeon
CATCCAGACGAGTTGCCTTTTTTTCAGTTTCTTCAGCATTAGGTATTTCTTTCTGGATCGGCCTGTACTCGATGAAATCAGAATGTAGCTGCAGTATTCGCATGGGTCATCACTCATTTAGCCTTTGTACCGCATTCTCTCGAGCTGTTTCTCTTTCTTCGTTTTCTTCTTATACTCCTTATAGTGTTCCTTGCACAGGTAAGCGCGCTTTTCTCCACCAACTTTCAAGCCTGCGGATCTGACCTTGTCAGCTGAAATTGAACGGACGGCCCCGCTGCCACAGCCTGAAACGCTGCACTTGACACCCTTGTCAACACGTCCCAATGCCTAAATCCCCAGAGTTCTTATTGCAATAGAATATGCGCCATTGCTTTATTTCTTTTTCATAGAGTTCACGTGCTCTCTGATATACCTGTGGTTTGTCACCGAAGAATGTAGGTCCAATGCCTTCAACGACGAAAGAAGCAGTGGCAGCTCCTACGCATGCGCACCGCAGAACATTCTCGTCATTAATATATTCAGCCAGAAAACCGCCCATAAAAGCGTCTCCTGCCCCAGTTGGGTCAACGAGCTTGGCAGGCTTGACCGCGGAAATGTCGTAGCGGGCTTCTCCTGTGGAGAGCACCACGCCTCTTGAGCCTAGAGTGACAATGACGACGCCAACTCCGCAATCATGAACACCTTTTATAGCTGAATCTAGATCAGCCATGTCGGTCACGGCTTTGATTTCGTCCAGCGATGACTTGTATATGTCAACGAGCCCCAGTATTCGCTTGTCGTCCAACACACCTTGAGTTACCTCTCCCCTTTCGTCATAATCCCGCACAAGTCCCTGCGGGTCGAAAGACAAAACCTTACTGCAAGCCCTTAACTTCTCAACGACGTCATACGTCACCTCACTAGCTATTGGAGAAATGTGAGTAGCCAGTGCTTTCATGTTCGAAGGCACATCATCACTGGTCAATGGAGGGGCTTTGCTTTTCAGGAATAGTATTCGGTTCGACAGGTCGGAATTATACTTCAACTCAAAACGGGTGGTTTGAGCACCTTCGACTCTTGCTACCCCGCGTAAGTTGACGTGTTCCTGCTCGAGCCACCATGCGTAGGCTTGAGGAAAATCTCCTCCAACCTTGGACACTATTGCTGCATTCGCTTCCAAATGGCTGGCGGCAAGCGAAGCGTAAGCAGCAGAACCGCCCAAGACAATGAACGGCGTCTGTCGAGATGGGAGGAAGATTGAGTCTATGCTCAAGTGCCCTACTGAAATGACATCGAACACCTTAGGATTAGCCTCCTATGACAATATTGCAGGAAACTCAACTTAAGTTCCACTGCTGCCTGTTCTACCGAGGTCATACGCTTGCACACGAGGCTCGTATTGCCGAGGAAAGATTGTTCGTCGCACCAATAGAGAGAAGCACTGTAACGAAATCTCCACGAATGGCTCACTGTAGTCCATGCCATCAAAAGTCATTAAGCCTGTGATTGAAGCAGAAGAATGGCCTTAGCCAGATCTCCCCCACTTTCTTCAAGCGCCTTCCTTGCTTCTTCCAAACCTTTCCCAGTTTGATCCGCCACAAGTCTAACATCCTCTTCGCCTACTGTTGTTATCATTTTGTGTTCAGATTCCTTCTCGGTTATTTGTCCACCTGCAACTTGAAACATCTTCTGCCCTTGCACTTCAAGTATTGAGACTTCAGGTTCCTTGATGACTATTTCTTTACTACTGGTCTTGATGATGACTTCTTCAACATTTTCAACGGCGTTCATGTTTAAGCCCATGCGTTGCATCATGCGTTTAGCTTCCCTAGGATTCATGCGTCCTCGCAAAGAATCACCTTGCAGACACCTACAGTTTGTTATTCAAATGCTATTATACTTAACCTTCCTGGGTTCCACGTCTAGTCTTGACCGCAACGCCGCGTTTGAAAGCCTTCATCTCTTCGCCTGACAACAATGCACGACCAACAGCAAGAACCTCGCGGCTCTCATCAATGACTATGACCTCATCTTTTGCACGAATCTCATCATCAGCCTCAACAACGTGAACGGCAAAAACATCACTCCCACCTGCCACAAACTCTGAGACACCGTTTTTGGCCATGACAAGACACTCGGCCGAACGCTCAGCAATCCGCTTCGCACCAGCAATGCTTAGAGAAAACAAGCCATCTGTTGGACGCATAGTTACCAGGCGGTTATCATCCAAATAAACGTACCGGATACGACCAGTTCGCCGTGAGCGGATGATCTCCACTTGCTTAGGAAAGAGGGTTTTGCCTACTCCTCTCCCAAATTGATAATCTGCGACGCTTCTAATCCTTTCTAGATCGTTTTCCAAGAACTGCACCGTTACGGATCACGTTGTTTTCGACAACTATAAACATGACCGCAATATTAAAAGCAGTTCAGGTGCGTGCTGACAGTTGCGTTGTGAAGTCTGCGGACGAAGAATCCATGGGAAGCCTTACAAAGTTATAATCGAAGGTGCAAGATTAACGGTATGTGACGACTGCTCCAAACATGGAAAGCTCACGTGGGAAGAAGAACCCAAACCTAAAGCAGTCATGAAGCCTAGAGCGATAAAACCCCTCCTGCGAGTGCAGAGCAGAGCTCCTGTGTCGCCCCCACCTGACACGACTTTTGAACTTGTCGAGAATTTCGACGCAAAAATCAGACGAGCGAGAGAAAAACTGGGCCTTTCTCACGATGATTTGGGCAAAAAACTGAATGAAAAAGTCTCACTGCTCAGGAAAATCGAAACCGGAAAAATGACTCCGAACAATCTTCTCGCCACAAAAGTGGAGCATGTGCTAAAAATCAAGTTAATTCTTCCAACATCAGAAGAAAAGGTCAACGTTCCACCGTCAAAGGTGGCTAAGCCAATCAACCGCGAACTCACCTTGGGAGATCTGATCAAGCTAGAAAAACAGGATTTGAAAGGCAAGGAGGACACTGCTGAACGCGCGCGATCATAGTTCAACGACGAGAAAACTTGGAACCGTCAAGCCTAGACGAGCTAAAAAGACTGGCTGAATCAGCCGGATATGAAGTTGTAGGCCAAATGGAGCAGACTAGAAGCTCAGATCCACGCTATCAGATAGGCGCCGGCAAAGTAGATGAACTAGCTCAGCTCGTGGAGGCAACGAAAGCGGGCAAGGTGATCTTTGACAATCCGTTGAGACCGCTTCAATGCTACAATCTAGCGAAAGCCACTCGTATTGAAGTGATAGACCGTTTCCAACTGATTCTTGAAATATTCACGAAAAGAGCTACGACAGCCGAGGCGCAGATGCAGATCAAACTTGCCAAGCTGCAATACGACCTGACACGGGCGAAAGAAACAGTTAGACTTGCAACGAAGGGAGAACAGCCCGGTTTCATGGGTCTGGGTGAATATGAAGTGGACGTCTACTACGAAAGTGTTAAGAGAGAAGTTCATGCCATACGGAGAAAGCTCAGGAAAATAAGGGAAAAGAGGATCTTACACCGCAAAAGAAGGGCAGAGCTGGGGTTTTCAACGATCTCTCTTGCAGGATACACTCATTCGGGAAAAAGCTCGCTGTTCAACTCCTTAACAGAAGAGAGAGTTCCTGTTGGTACTGCTTTGTTTACGACTCTTTCCACAAC
>JBGPBD010000107.1:0-3601 GCA_041481045.1 Bathyarchaeia archaeon
GCGTGGTTACCACGCCGACAACGACTGTACCGTTCCGCCTTGCAATCTCGGCAACAACGGGAGCTGCGCCGGTACCTGTTCCACCACCCAAGCCAGCCGTCAAGAAAACTATGTCTACGCCAGTAAGCAGATCCTCAACGATCGCTCTTGACTCTTCGATAGCGGCTCTTCCAAGCTTCGGATCCCCGCCGACACCGAATCCTCTCGTAAGTTTTTCGCCTATCAGAATCTTTCGGCTAGCTTCTGAAGCACGCAGATGAACTGCATCAGTGTTTATCGCCACACATTCTAATCCAACTGCACCCATTTCCATCAGCCGGGTCACAGTGTTGCAGCCTGCCCCCCCGACACCGATGACAAGTGTACGGCAGTTGTCCGGGTGCCTGATCTCCTGGCTCATCGTGTTATGCCACGTATATTTTGCCGTGGTCTCGGCACCTCGAGGCTTAGTCAACGTTCTTCCTCCTCCAAACCTCTTCGTTAATCAAATCGCGGATAGCCACACGTATTGCCTCTGCTCTATTCGGATAGAACCTCTCAGTTACAAGTTGATCCAACAGCTTTATGTAAGTCTCAGGAAGATAGAGCGTAATCAACTTCACTATTTCTCCCTCCGGGTAAGTCTACAAAACAGTGGTGGAATTATATCTCCTTATAATATGCTCCAAATATGATTCAAATATGTCTGTGACTGAGCCTTTTAAAGCTTGCTCTAATCCCCTTTCAAGATTCTGTAAATTCCACTAGTAGGCAAGCTAATGTTTTTATTGGTTGTTGAATCATTTATGGTAAAGCGTTGGAAGGCAATGCAGGTTTTCGTCAAGAGCTTCGGGTGTTCAACAAATCTGGCTGACGGAGAGGTGTTGGCTGGCTGTTTGGCCGCAGCTGGATACGATTTAGTGAAATCGGCAACTACGGCTGACGTGATCATTTACAACACTTGCGCTGTTAAGGGTCCTACGGAGAACCGTATGATTGAAGTTCTGAAACGTGTTCCTGCAGAGAAGAAGCTGATTGTAGCAGGATGTTTGCCTCTGATCAGTTTTGAGAGACTGCGCCGGGAAATCCGGTTTGATGGTGTTCTCGGGCCTGCAGCAGGCGAAAGAATAGTTGAAGTTGTTGGTCGAACCGCCCGAGGCGAAAAGGTTGTTGTCTTAGAGGATTGTGTAGACTCAATTCCTAGCCTAAACTTGCCCCGCATAAAGTCGAACCCAATCATAAGTATAATCCCTGCCAGCTATGGCTGCTTAGGATCATGCGCATATTGCTGTGTAGTGTTTGCAAGAGGACAATTGAGAAGCTATGACATAAAAGAAATCGTTGAGAGAGCAAGAAGCGATCTGGCGCATGGTGCACATGAGATTTGGATAACCTCGCAGGACACAGCTTGCTATGGAAAAGACAAAGGCACCAACTTGGCAGAATTATTGAATGCCCTATGCATGATTGAGGGCAACTTCAAAATCCGCGTCGGAATGATGACTCCTAACATCGCAATGAGCATTATTGATGACCTAGTTGAAGCCTTCCACGATGAACACGTCTTCAAGTTCCTCCATTTGCCCGTACAAAGCGGAGACACTGAGGTTCTTAAGCGTATGCACCGATCCTACTCAATCAGCGATTTCAAAAGCATAGTGAACATGTTCAGACGTGACTTTCCCGAACTCACTCTTTCCACCGACGTCATCTGTGGTTTTCCAAGGGAAACCAAGGAAGCCTTTGCAAACACTCTTGAATTGATCGATCAAGTCAAACCCGACGTGGTCAATGTTTCAAAGTTCTTTGCGAGACCGCGAACAGCCGCTGCTGAAATGCAGAAGGATTTTGTCCCTATCAAGGACGTTCGAACCAGAAGCAGAATTGCCGCCACCCTAGCCAGGAAACTGGCCCTTAAAAGAAACCAGCAGCTCGTTGGCTGGACCGGCGAAATCCTAGTCGACGAAATCGGCAAAGTCCCAGGTTCCTGGATCGGGCGGAACTTCGCATACAAACCCATCGCCGTAAAAAGCTCAAAAAAGCTGCTTGGCAAAACACTGCAGGTGAGACTCAACAAAGCCTTCTCAACCCACCTAGAAGGCCAGATTGTCAAACAAAGCCCAGGCATCTAAAGCGCGTGCCAGGCGAACGTCACAGCTGCCTAGAAAACCAATGTCGAAAAGTTACCATCACTAAACAAAACATCCCGCTTCAAGCTAACATCGAAAAAACAGCAAGAAACAGTCCCTCTTGCTGCATAGTGATTCTAACGCAAAAAAAGAAAGTCATCACTATACTACGACCCTCGGCCAACATGAGAAATTACACTTCAACATACGAAACTTCAAACCCAAGTTCAACAAGAAACGGACAAAGCCAAGCATAGCTGCAAACTCACTAACATGCTTTCAAACCTGAAAGTTGCAACCGTAAACGATATACTAAAACACACACGTCTAAGCATTTCACGCATGCTAAGACCAGAAGCAAAAAAGGCACACATACAACCACGCAACTGGACACTCGGCTTCACACACTCGAATTGCTCCTGCCAGGGAACCCAATATGCTGAAGACCACCGCGAAAATTCAAACCAAGACTAACATCTGCGTTTGAAAAAACATACTATTTGACAAATTATTTATTCACATTCACTATTACTCTATTCACAGGAGACGAGATATTTGAGCGAAGAGAATGTTGTTGAAATCGGCCGAATAACACATTTCTTCTCAAAAATCAACGTCGCAGTCATTGAACTCAAAGCTCCTTTGAACGTAGGCGACACGATAGCCATCAAAGGCCCCAACACCGATTTCGAGCAAGTCGTAGATTCAATGCAGATCGAACATGAAAACGTCCAGCACGCCGAAAAGGGACAAAGCATAGGATTAAAAGTGGCACAACGCGTAAGAGAAACAGACGCCGTATACAAGAAGCCATAAAAAACCAAGAATCAGCCAAATCACACCGATAGAAAACCGCTAACCAAAAGCGCAAAGTTACAGCTTCCCTGCAAGACTGACAAGTTTCCCCATTTCTTGTTTGCCTGTTGTGGAGAATCGATAAAAATGGAACCTCCATTAAAGACATCACAAATAATATACCTGAATAGTGAAGCTCAGGTCTGAGCACCGATAACAAAATATCTTCTCGAATTCAATACGGATATATCAATCTAGGCTGCACATTGCTTGATGGTGAGGTAGGATTTCATCATGTTCGACAAAAAGAAAATTGAGGAGGCAAAGCGGGAACGCGAACGTTGGGAATCCACGACTCTGCCAAACTGGATAAAGCAAACTCATGAAAGGAAAAACGAGTTTCGAAACCACTCAGATATGCTAATCAAGCGCTTGTACACGCCTGAAGACATAGAAAAGCTCGATTATGCGCGAGATTTAGGATTTCCAGGAGAATACCCATTTATCCGAGGCGTGCATGCCACAATGTATCGCGGCCGACTATGGACGATGCGAATGTTCGCGGGCTTCGGCACAGCTGCGAACACCAATGAGCGCTTCAAATACCTGTTGAAAGAAGGTGAATCGGGCTTAAGCACGGCATTTGACTATCCGACAATAATGGGCTACGATTCAGACCATCCAATGGCAAGGGGAGA
>JBGPBD010000108.1:0-3554 GCA_041481045.1 Bathyarchaeia archaeon
TCACCGCGGCTAGCTTCCTCACGATAATATACTCTTTCAACCCACTTCTCTTTGGCAAGGTATTTTCCACCTATTGTTCCCAGGATCAATGTAGACTTCGAGGAATCAAAGCTGATGCACGTTTCTCTTCCATCGTTCCTCTGACTGGGCTCTCTTGCGAGTTTGCCTTTATCGGTCACTGAGTGAAAATGCCGGAAGTTAACTAATGGAAAAACTCGGAAACTGACATCATAGCCGCTTCTGTTCAGAACCTTGTACAGAACAACCGTGGCGTTCTTTCCATAAGGCATGAAAACTGTTTTTTCGATTTCAACATTTGCTAGGGCGTAGATTGACTTTGGGAACGGTGATAAACTGAACTGATTAAGGAAAGCATATCCTGTGGGGAATATCCTGTTTTGGAACTCGTTGGTGCCAAGCTGATAGGTATCATTTCCTATGCTAACCTCTTCGTCCAGTTTTTCCAAGCAGATTCTTCTGTCTCTTGGTGGATGAAATGCGGCTACGAGCAATCCATGGTATTTCCTCGTGTTTATGCCTAGGATGGTCGATGACGCGTATCCGCCAAGACCATTGGTTACTATCCACTCTTTTCGAATTGCATCGTCAAAGTTGGAAAGCATTTCATGGCTGAGATTTATCTTCGGTGTCTGCATTTAAGCCATCAGCTTGGCAACGTTTTTTTCTCTCGGAGCCATGAAGTAGTTTGCAACCGGATCGCATTTTGTTCTAAACAGCAAGGCATGAGGTTTTTTGAGCTTGTACTCCGTCAGAGTTTCGGCATATCCCATGCCCTTTGCGAAGACCAAATCAACAGAATTATACACTTCAAGAAACTCTGGAGAGACCTCCTTTACGGCCAAGCCTACAGCGTCAGTTCCGGTCACTATGATCTTGTCGGCAATTTTGTTCATCCCTGAAACTTCTGTATCTTCCAAAGTGGCATCATTGATGACCGCTGCACTCTTCACTGTCACAATCACCGTTAGTCCCATGTTCTTCAGTTGTTCAACAAGCAACGTGTCAAAGACGATTTCTCCAGCATTGTCCGCCAAGTATAGAACGGTGTGGGCCTTCCTTGCCAGCTCGTAAATCGCGTTAGTATCGTCTACGCTCAGATCCTTTGCTGCATCTCGAAAGCTCTTTCTCAGGCTACCCGAAGTGAACTTGTGGCCTGGAATATCAAACTCCATTATGTTACCGACGATTGCGCACAAGCATGCTCTTTTGAACCTGTCGTATTGTGCATAGCCGGCGTCAACGAATTTTCTTGCATATGGCAGAAGTTTCAGAGCTTTCTCATTGCTTGCCTTCTTGCTTCTTTTGTATGGATCGTTGCAGCCTGTTACTCTCTTTACTAATCTGTCTCTTTTCGTGCCCAAATCAGCAGGCACGGCTGTGGGTCGAAACTCCTTATTCAGCAGCCGTAAGAGTTCGTTTATGGCTCTGAAACGCAAGGCTGGGTTTGAAGTGGCTTCCACAGTTTCAGCTACCCCGCGGCTGAATATGCACGCTGCACATTCTGGTTCGACTTTCAAGTGTTTCAGAGCTCACCTAGTGTTTCGAGGCATCTGCAAATTCACGCATGATGACATATGGGTCTTTCGCCTTCACGATGGCGCTTGCAACGAGCACGCCTTGAGTGCCTAATTTCAACGCGGCTGCTACGTCTTCTCCGCGGCTTATGCCAGCTCCGCATAGAATCGTAACCTTAGGGTTAACCTCTCTCACCAGCCTGACGGTGTCTGTGATAACTTCTGGCTTTGCCTTTGAAACTGGGATTCCTGTGCCTATCAGTTCTGGTGGCTCAACAGCTATCATGTCTGGCTTGAGGGTGGCGACCGCCGTGCTTATTGCTGGGTTGTTTGCGCACACGCATGAAATCAGGTTTTCTACTTTTGCCATTTTGATTATTTCGTCAATGTCTGAAAGCTTAAGCTGCCTCTCTGAATGATTGATTAGAGTTCCAACTGCTCCAGCTTCTTTCACGGATTCTGCCAGCACGTGTCCTGTGAATCCTCCTGGGCTAATCGGGTCCACGTGCTGGGCGAAAACTGGTATGTCGACGGCTTCTGCAACGGGCGCTATGTCCGTGAACTGGGGCGCTATGCCAACTGAAATCCTTGTTTCAGAACTCACTTTTTCTGCTTTCTTTGCAAGCTCAATCGCCTTCGCTCCTGTGGCTTCCGAATATGTCTTGAAGTTGACGATTATCATGGGTGTTTGCAGTTTTTTCAGCAAGAGCGCATTCACCTGTCTTAAGTGTAGTTCTAATTGTTAATATCATTTTAGAATAGAAACAGGCTTGCTCATGCAGGGATTCAGCTATCGGGGTTCAACGAATTTCTTCCAGGGACAAAAACGACTGCTGCAATGACGGTGGTCCATAAACCGGTTTTGTCTCCAGTCGCAGATTGCGTCACGTTGGCTGTTTTGATTATCATCCCGCTGGTTTTGAACAGCTGTTCTTTCTCTTCCCAAGCGATTTCTGGGTCAAACTGTATTCCCATTGTTGTGGCAAGCATCGTTGCCGCTAAGTCCTCTGCATAATCTCCAGCCTTATCGTCTGGCTGCCCAAAAGAATAATGCTCAGAAAGGTAGCCGTAATCGTCTTTGCCTGATGGGATCGCCACCCCTATCGACGCGGCTATTAATCTGTGCGCCTCATTGGTTGAGTTCCTGGCCAGCACAACGAAGGTTATCTCGCCGGGTCTTATCATGGTTAAGCCTTTCTCTCGCGGAACGAGCTCACAGCCAGGAGGCACGATGCTTGAAACGGTCACTATATTGCAATGCTGAATGCCAGCGTCTCTCAAAGCCAATTCGAAAGATTGCAGTTGCTCCTTGTGTTTCCCGACCCCTTTGGTTAGGAAGAAATATTTCGGAATCATTGTGGGCATACAATTAACTTGATGTGTTTATTAATGTTATGTTTTTCGGTTCTGTTGCCTCTCTGTCGGGTTTGTGAGGCTGTTTCTTTCTATCTGCGTCTGGGTTTTGGCTGTCCGAGTGTACAGTGAGATGTTCTTTGAGATTTCTTTTAGGTGTGTATGTTGAACCTGCTCTTCAAGTTTTGAATGTTGAAATCTGGTTTCCCATGTTGGCTGAAGGTAGTACTTTGGGAATTTCTTTCGTGTTTTGTTTGGAATCACTATGGCGGCGCGCGGTTCTGATACGGCAGTGGCGTGCAATGCGCCGAAAAGAGAAGACGCGCTGGTTATGTTTTGTCTTTAGGCCACTTGTACGCGTACCAGACGATTAAGGCGTTATGCGAAACGGCTTAATCAACCGAAGAGGTAGCAGAACCTGTTTTTCCAATAACGTAGGCGCCTAATTCGTTTTTGTGCTCTTCGCCCGTGAAAGCTTGTCTTAACATTTATCTCGCGCGTGACCTTTGCGTTCTGAGTCTGTGGTTGAAATCGCGGCGAAGATGCTTGATGCTTACACGAATGCAGGGAAAAAGATAACAATGCTTTTGCCATACTCTCTCTGGGGCTAGCCTAATTGTCGCAATATCAGAGCGTGTTCAAGGACGAAACAAAACTTGACATTAA
>JBGPBD010000109.1:0-3521 GCA_041481045.1 Bathyarchaeia archaeon
ACAAGCCGCCATTCTCTATAATCTGTTACAACTCGAACATATCCTTTGAGCATACTATCAACTTTGGGCTCTCCAGTGTCAATTCTCAAGACATTTCCTTCGATGCTTTGAAGCTTGTTTTTCGTTGCGGCAACGATTATTCGCCCTTTTCCCACTTTCTGAATTATCTTTGGACTTATTTGCTGGTTACCCCTTCCTAAGAGAATTCCCTGATGCCCAATAGGTGAGACGATAATACAGGCACGTTGCCAATCGTCTACTTCTCTCAAAATCGTCTTCTCATCCACATCGAGTATGACCGTGCCATTTTTGTAAATGTCCACGCCTAGTACCGTTTTCTCTGTGCCCAGCAATTCTGCAATTCGCTTGACAGTTGTTCCCGGACCAAGTATATACGTCCCATCAGGGTGCATTTCTTCTATTATGAACTTCGCTATAGCAATCTGGTTGTCCCTTTCGTCAACTGTTTCCGGGCTTGCTTCTTTGCTTCCTTGAATGTGCATCGGCAGAAAAGGACCTCTCATAAAACCATGAAGCCTAACCGTTAAAGTATCGTTTCGAATTGCCTCTTCATCAGCATCCATAATTTCAAACTCAGTTATTTCAGCTTGTGAGTTAGCGAAGGCTAGCACGACATCTACGGCGTCTGAAGGATTTATTGCAAAAATGCCGCTATACATTTTTACCCCAGCTGGCACGCCTAGAACCGGGGGCTCGGTAGAGCCCTGCATTGCATCTAGGACATCTTTTGCTGTTCCGTCGCCGCCAATGAAAACTATCAAATCTACCTTTGACGTCTTCAGTAGTTTGACGGCATTTCTTGTGTCTGCAGCGGTTGTTGCTTCCGCAATTCTCATAGGCAGTGTGTGAACGTTGAAGCTTGCGGCTTCTGCCTCTTTTTCACCCATGATGCCAGGGCATGATAGCAGTTGGATACTAGTGTCCAGTGAGTTTTCTTTTAGTTTTTGCAGGAACTCAGTTGCTCTCTTCGGTGCTATAGGTTCAGCTCCTCTGGCAATGGCCTCTTTCAGGACGTTGTCTGTTCCTTTTAGGCCCACCTTGCCGCCCATGCCAGCTATCGGGTTGACGATGAACCCCAGTTTTACGGTTGTCATTCACTAAGGATTTGTTTCATCGATTATAAACTGTTTTGATGCAATATAGCAAATTGCTATACGTTCACGCGGCACCAAATGCGTTGCTGACGATGTTACAGAGATTGTCTCTGCTTGAAAATTCTTATATCCGAAGCTTTCAACATTGCTTGGCACTGATGTAACGGGGGTTGTCAGATGACGGCGAGAGTGATGAAGAAGATTCTCGTAACTGGTTCTACTGGTCAGATCGGATCTGAACTGACTCTAGAGCTGAGAAAGAAGTACGGTGGCAACAATGTCGTTGCGGTTGGACATAAGAGGCAGCCAAGCGAAGCCTTAGCAAGGTCAGGTCCATTCGAACATGTTGACCTTGGCAGTGAAGAAAGCATTGAACGAATTGTGAGAAAGTACGATGTTGACACCATCTATCATTTGGCAGCTGTGCTTTCAGCTACGGGAGAGGAGAATCCTCAATCTGCTTGGGCTGTAAATATGGGGAGCCTCTACAATGTTTTGGAGGTTACTAGGAAACTCGATCTGTTAAGGGTTTTTTGGCCTAGTTCCATAGCAGTGTTCGGCCCTGCAACTCCGAGGATTAATACTCCCCAAGAGACGGTTTTGATTCCCAAAACCATATACGGTGTCTCAAAAGTTGCTGGCGAACTCCTATGCAATTACTATTCTATTAAATACGGAGTGGATGTTCGCAGTTTGCGCTATCCGGGCATAATCAGTAGTGAGGTTCTGCCGGGCGGAGGCACTACGGACTATGCAGTGGCGATTTTTTATGAAGCGATAAAGAACAAACACTACGTCTGCTTTGTGCGCGAAGACACGGTTTTGCCGATGATGTACATGCCTGATTGTCTCAAGTCAACCATGGACCTAATGCAGGCTGACCCTTCAAGGGTCAAACGTCACGATAGCTATAACGTGGCTGGAATGAGCTTCTCGGCGGGAGAGCTTGCGGCAGAAGTCAGAAAACATGTACCTGGCTTCAAATGTGAGTATAAACCTGATTTTAGACAGAAGATCGCAGATTCTTGGCCTATGTCAATCGACGACAGCGTAGCTCGCAGGGATTGGGGCTGGAAACCAACATACGATTTAGCCGCAATGACCAGGGACATGACAGAAAAACTGTCGAAACGCTTCGCCGAAGGCAATCTCTAAATGATGAGCTTCTTCAAGTCTGCTGGAAAGAGTTAAGAGAAGGTGTGAGAGACAAGGGAAAAGAGACTTGATAGCCATGCGGAACCCAACATCATTCCTTCGCGAAGAATACGAAGAACTGGTTAAGAGTGAGCTTGACTGGAAACTGCGAATTCTACAGGGTCCAAGCACGGCATGGTGTAACGTTGATGGAAAAAAGGTTCTAATGTTCTGTTCTAACAACTATCTGGGTTTAAGCAATCATCCGAGATTGAAAGAAGCTGCGATCAAGGCGGTGCAGACGCACGGGGCAGGCTCAGGTTCAGTTCGACCGATCGCTGGAACCATGGACATACACATGGAACTTGAAAAGCGATTAGCAAAGTTCAAAAGCGCTGAGGCTTCTCTCGTCTATCAGACAGGCTTTGCTGCAAATGCGGGACTGATCCCACAGCTGGCTGGCAAAGAGGATCTTATAATTAGCGACGAGCTTAACCATGGTAGCATTATTGACGGTGTTAGACTATCTCATGCTGAAAGGGCCGTTTACAAGCATTCCGACGTGCCTGATTTGCATCGCGTCCTTGAGGAAGCAGAAAAACACTCTCCTCCTTACAGGCGAATTCTGATAATTACAGACGGAGTGTTCTCCATGGACGGGGACATAGCTCCATTGGACGGCGTGGCAAAAGCAGCTGCTGAACATGGTGGAATGGTATATGTTGATGACGCTCACGGCGAGGGAGTTCTAGGCGAAGGAGGAAGAGGTATTGTTTCACACTTTAAGCTTGGCCGCGACAAGGTTCACGTGGAAATGGGGACGTTCTCGAAAGCCTTCGGCGTCGTAGGAGGTCACATTTCAGGTTCGAAAGATCTCATCAATTTTGCCTACAACAAGTCTCGAACATGGCTTCTAAGTGGATCACACCCACCTGCAGTTGCAGCCGCATGTATTGCTGCGATTGACGTTTTGGAGAAGGAGCCCCAACATGTTCGAACGTTGTGGGAAAACACGCGTTATTTCAAGAAAGCTATGAAAGACTTGGGCTTCAACATAGGCAACAGCGAAACCCCAATAACACCGGTCATAGTCGGCGAAAGCGGTGTCGCAAAGAAATTGAGTGTAAGGCTGTTTGAAGAAGGCCTTTTTGCCTTGCCTATAGTGTTCCCGATGGTGGCAAAAGACAAGGCTCGGATCAGAACCATCATGAACGCTGCATTGACAAAGCAAGACTTGGACTTTGCGATCGGAGCATTCGAAAAAATCGGAAA
>JBGPBD010000110.1:0-3506 GCA_041481045.1 Bathyarchaeia archaeon
CTCAGAGCTTTTCTTTTCATGCAAGTATGGAAGTAAGCTCTCAGTTCCGGTCATGCGCTCAACTCATGGAGATAACCTCAATCGGTCCGTCTTATTTGCGTTTGCTGTTTCCGCTAGTCAAGCGAGGAGAGGCTGCAAAGCGCGGTGAATATTAGCGCGCGCAAACTATTTAAGAGGTGACTCGATTGAGACCGTGAGATAAAAGAATGTTTCGATACGGATTGATCGCCATAATGGGTATCTCATTGATACTAGGTATCACTCTTTTATTGTCAACCCCAATCTTGGCTCAAGAAACCAGAACCATTCGAATCGTTGACCCTAATACGGGGTCAAATCATTTGACTGTTGGCAACGCAAATGAGCCGATCCCGTCAGGAGGAATTCCTTTTTCAGTGCAATTGTATTTGAACGGCTCTACGAGCAATTTGGCAACATGGCAGATAGATGTGACGTTTGACAACAACACTTTGAGGTGCGTTGGCGGAATTGTGCCAGAGAACGATTCGTCTTACGCATTCTATGGCAAGCCGGAAGTTACTGCTGTTGACTTGGATCATCAGAGTTTCCATCCCCCAGAAGTTGCTGCAGGAGCTGCCATCTTAAATCTGGATCAGCCCGCAACAGTTAACAATGCGTTATTATGTATTCTGAATTTTGAAGCCTTGAAAGTGGGAAGCACAACAATCGAGTTCTTGTTTTCGGGTTCCTCGACGGGTGGATCGAATACATTCTTGCTTGATAGCGAACAAAAAGACATTTCATTCAATGTAGGAGGATTCACCGTAGCCGTGCTCGGTAATGCGTCTCCTCCTGTTGCAGCCTTTTCGTATTCACCTTCGGAGACAAAGGTGAATGAGTCAATAACGTTTGATGCTTCATCAAGCTCTAGTCCTGACGGGAAACCCATAGTCAGTTATACGTGGAATTTTGGCGATAATAACACCATTACGACGAGCACGACAAACATAACACATGCTTACTCAAGGCGCGGCTTTTACAATGTGAACCTCACAGTGATGGACAATGCCAGCTCCTTTGGATCGTTCATTAAGCAGATTCAAGTCGGAATTCTGCCTTTAGCAGGTTTCACCGTAAACCCAGCAGATCCGTGGCCAGGCGCAAACGTGTTATTCGACGCATCTGAAAGCAATGTCTCAGAGTCAGGAGTGGCAATAGTCTCGTATGTATGGGTTTTTGATGACGTTTTTCCAGCAAACACGACCACGACAACGGCGGCGGAGATTACTCATATGTTCCAATCAGCTGGAGGCTTCACTGTAACCTTGACTGTCTATGATAGCGACGGATTGCGTGACGTTTGCTCAGTATATCTCTGGGTCAGCCCGCAATCGCCATTAGCATTTCTTACATCGCCTTTCTTCATGGTGCTTGTAGTGATAATTGTGATTTTTGCAATCGGCGCAATAATATTCTATTTACGGAGGCACCAAAAATCCGCAGACGCGCGCCGAAAAATCAAAAAATCTGGCAATAGATCGATCGTGAGATACTCTACAAGAAGGTAGTGCGAAACAAAGCGCCCCATGGCAGGTTCTTCTCATTCGTACGTTCATATTCAGGCAAGAACCTGGTAAGCCGCATGTGGCGAGTGACAATAAATGAACTGCAAAGCAACCGACGCCACAAATAAAATGCTTGCTTGAAGCCATACTTTTCAATCAAACGCTTCCAACAGCTTACAAACGTAGGAAACACCCAGCTGCAACCCCAGCTCATGCGTTCAAACTCTGTTTCGCCAAGTAATTCCCAATAAGATACCAGACTATGCCTTGCAAACCCTTTCTTGTTTCATGCAAAGACCTAATGTCTACAATAGGCGACTTTGTGTATGTCAGCCCACTGTGCACTTAGCCATTTCTGAGGGATGTATTTTCCACGAAAAACTATGTGCAAAACGCCATTTCCCTCGTTCGTACGTATCTTCAAGTACTTCATTTTGAAGTGATATCTTCGGAGAACCCGCATTTTCAAAGCCCTAAAATCATCATTGAGCTTCCGACTTACTGATTCGGGAGAACTTGTAAGAGTCATGAACCTCAGTCTCTCGCGCCGACTTTTCCCAACAGTAAGACCGCTGATCAATCGCTGAAAAGCTCTCCTCTGTTTCTTAGTGTAACCTCCATTCTCAGGTACGCATTTCCTGAGGTTGAAATCAAACTTTTTTAGTTGACCGCTCTTAGAAACAAAATATCCTTCACGCCTATTTTCAACAGATAACATATGCCGAGGGGTAGAGAAACGCCTAAACAGTCACAGCAAGAAAAAGGGGAAAGATGCGGGAGATATCTCCACTTCTAGCGGAGTTACGACCAAACGCCAGCTATACTCAACTGAATGCCATCCCTTCTAGAGTTGAACAAGACATCTTCACTGTTCTATGGGAGATGAAGAAGAAAGGTCTCAGAGAGTCTACAATAAGGAATACTCGTAAGGCTCTGTCTTTTCTAGGCAGAACTGTAGATTTGGACAGGGGTGAGGATGTAAAAGGCTTCATAGCTAGGATTGACAAGAATGAAAGTAACAAGCATAGTCTCTCAATACTTATCACAATTATGCCAAGGTTCGCAGCATCTCTTGGACCAGACCCAAGTACTATGCTTGTGGCAAACTGCTGAAGATTCTTTCTGAAGAAAGCATTGAAATGATCATCGTCAACTCCTCAAAGAAAGTGGCATTGGCAATATCAATCTCTAAAGATGCTGGGATGAGACCGATTGAAGTCACAGGCTCAAGATTGAACAATGTTGATGTTGCTAACGGTCTTGTCCGTCCTAGCATTACAAGACCTGGTAGTGCCCAATTCCTCAAAATCAAAAGCTCCGCGCACGCTTATGTATTGTTGCCTGAGTCTGTTTTGCAGCGCGTTAGAGCGTTGCTAGATTCAGATTTTGATAGGTTTTTTCGGTCAGAATATCCGGCTGTTTTCCTGTCGAAAGCATCCCGATACGCGCCGAGGAAAAGCTAACACTCGTTGAAATCCATTTTTTGTCCGAGTTTAGCAACACCCTAGTGCGTGTATCTGTCGACTGATTCCTTGTTGTTCACGGCGTTAAGCTGCTTAAAGAGGAAATCAAATTTGTCTTGGATTTCATCTGCAATCGTATCACGCGTCTTTTGTGGCAGACCCAAAATCTCTTTCTTAAACGGGCCAAACGCCTTTTTTCGGGTCTTATAAAGGAATTGCTCGTCAGTTTCTCCTGGCTTAGCTTCGTTTGCGGCATTGACTTTTAGCCATTCGTAGATTGTTTTCTTCAGGTCAGCTGGAAAGTGTTTTGATTCGTAAATCATGTTCTGGAACTCCGTGGCCAAATGCACTTCGGCAGTCTCGCATTCGGCGAATTTATGAAATGCCTCCGGAGGAAGAGTTGATGCTCCATGCTGCACTGCTCCTGCCAATCCATACTTCTTGCGGGCTGTATCAGAGAGAGTCTTCAATGTGTTGAAGTCAAGCTTTATCTGTGCCATTGAGCCGTTGGGCAGGA
>JBGPBD010000111.1:0-3484 GCA_041481045.1 Bathyarchaeia archaeon
CGATCACTCTTCACAAAGTTGAAGATCCAAGCAGATATGGAGTTGCGCAGCTGGACGAAGACAACCGCATAGTAAGGTTTGTTGAGAAACCACTGCGAGAATCCGCCCCTTCAAATCTGATAAACGCCGGAGTCTACGTTCTCAGCCCTAGAATCTTCGATTACATCCCCGAAGGAAGGGCAATATCGATAGAAAGAGACGTCTTCCCAAGGCTTGCAGAAGAAAAGAAGCTCTACGGATACACGTTTGACGGATTGTGGATTGACATAGGCAAACCTGAAGATTACCTGCAAATAAACAGGATTCTGCTAGGCTCCGTAAGCAGTCGACCCAAATGCAAAATTGGAAAAAACGCGAAGATCAACATGCCCGTTGCCTTTGACACAAAAGTCTCGATAGGAGAAAGATCAGTCGTAGGTCCATACGCAGTTCTAGGTCGAAACGTCAAAGTCGGAAACGACGTTCACATTCGGGACTCTGTAATCCTTCCCAACACCGTCATATCAGACTCCTCACTTGTAGACAGCGCCGTGATCGGCGACGGAGCTTTCATCGGAAAAGGAGCCAAAATCAAGAAGGGATGCATGCTTGGCGACCACGTTAAAATAGGAGACAATGTAACGCTTGTGGAAGGAGTCCAAGTTTGCCCCGCCAAAGAGATTTTTGAAAGCGTGTTAGTCTCTAGAACAATTTGTTAGGGGGAGAAGGCATGATCATGTTGAAGCAAAAACGCTTATTTGGGACCAACGGAATCCGGGGAGTGGCAAACAAAGAACTGACTCCAACATTCGCGATCAAGATTGGAAGTACAATAGGAACGTTCTTCAAACGTGGAAAAATCATCGTTGGATTTGACGCTAGAACAAGCGGCCCGATGCTTGCAAGGGCCGTTATCTCTGGCCTGAACGCCGCCGGATGCAACGTTTTCCTCGCTGGAATGGCACCCACACCAGCACTCCAGTATGTAGTAAAGAAGCACAGGACAGCTGGAGCGGTGATAATAACCGCCTCACACAACCCGCCGGAATACAACGGAATCAAGGTCATCTGGAAAGACGGAATAGAAATTTCCCACGAACAAGAAATAGAAATCGAGGAAATATACTTTGACGAGAAAATACACTACGCAAAATGGAACAAGCTAGGAACAACACGAGATCTACCGGGAGTAATTGACGACTATATAGAAGCCGTTAAGACCCATGTCAACACGGCTGGAATAGCAAAAAGAAAATATCATGTAGTAGTTGACGCCGCAAACAGCGTAGGCAGCCTAGCTGCGCCCTTTCTGCTCCGCGACTTAGGCTGCAGAGTCACAACCGTAAACGCCAACATTGATGGAACATTCCCAGGAAGGCTTCCCGAGCCCCGTCCAGAGAACCTTCAGGAACTTTCCTTAACAGTTAAGGCCGTGGAAGCAGATCTAGGCGTCGCATTCGACGGTGATGCTGACCGTTCAGTCTTTGTGGACGAGCAAGGTGAAATTCACTGGGGAGACAAAACATTCGCGCTAGTTGAGAAATACTTCCTGAAAGAGAACAAAGGCGAAACAATCGTTACACCAGTCAGCTCCTCAACCCTGGTCAAAGACATAGCCGACGCGTATGGGGGAAAACTCGTCTGGACCAAGGTCGGCAGTGTGACGGTCTCCCAAACCATGAAGAAAATGAAAGCTAAACTCGGCGGCGAGGAAAATGGCGGAATCTTCTACAGCCCACACAACGCAGTCAGAGACGGGGCGATGGCAACCGCGCTACTTCTTGAGATCATGGCCAAAACCGGCGAAAAACTGTCGAAGCTGCTCGCAGAATTACCGAAATACTTCATAGAGAAGGGTAAGATAGAATGCCCAGAGAACCTGAAGGAAAAGGTCTTGGAGAACCTTATTCAAGAACTGAAAAACCTCAACATAAACACCATCGACGGCGTAAAAATATGGTTTAAAGACAAAAGCGCCATTCTAATACGACCAAGCGGCACAGAACCCATCTACCGATTATATGCAGAAGCCAAAACTCAAGAAAAAGCCTCCAGACTAGTCAGTGAATACAGCTTGAAACTCAGGAATACAATCGACAGCTTAAGAACCTAGAGTTTTCTCGACTAACACCTTGGAGGCTGCCCATGCCATCAACCCTTCGAATAAAACCTGAAGATGTCGACACCAGTGAGAAAAGAGCACGATACACGATCACAGTCACGGGTTGCGAACAAACTGGCGTTTCCTACTCTTGCCTCCTCGCCGATGCCGGATTCAAAGTGGTATGTGCAGACGCTGATCAAAACCTAGCGAATCTTATGGCCAAAGGAAGAGCTCCCTTCGCGCCACATGAAACCGAGACCAAATTAAGAAACCACATCAAGACTGGACGACTCACAGCGACAAACGACGTCAAGACGGCAGCCTCTCAAAGCAGCATAATCATCATTAACACGCCCACCGACATCGACCAAAAGAGAAAACCTGACTACTCAAACATGGAAAAGACCTGCAAGCTAGTTGGCGCAGGCATCCGCCAAGACACCTTGATTATTGTAACAAGCATAGTGGGAACCGGCATCATAGAAGGCACATTACGGGAGATCTTAGAGAACGCTTCAGGATTCAAGATTGGAGTTGATCTCGGCTTAGCCTACTGCCCAAACCGAAGCTCGTTAGGTCAAACTCCGGAAACAAGACCTGATCGTGAACAAATTGTCGCAGCATCTGACAGAAATAGCTTGAGCGCCGCCTCGACTGTGTTAGAAACCATTTCAAAAAATGGCACAAGAAAAACATTCAGCGTGAAAGCCGCAGAAACAGCAGTTCTTTTCGAGGCAACGCAACATGCTGTGAACAGCGCCCTTAGCAACGAATTTGCGATCTTCTGCGAAAAAGCAGGCCTGGATTATCTGGAAGCAAAAAGACTCCTCGAAACTAATGAGCCAACCAGTACTTCCTCATCTGCGCCTGCAGAGCGAAACATTGAAGATGCATCACTTATTCTATTGGAAGACGCTGAAAACCTCAATACAAAGCTCAGAACAGTAGCAGTTGCCATGGAAATAAACGATGACATGGCAAAACACGTCGCCAACCTAGCTAGAGACGCATTAAGAGATTGCGGAAAAACCCTGAAAAGAGCGAGAATATCCTTGCTGGGAATTTCACAGACACCAAACATGAAAAGCCCTCCCAAGAAACTGGCCAAAAAGCTTGCCAAGATAATGGAAGCAAGAGGTGCCAAGATCAGTGTTTACGACCCCTACTTCTCAAACGATGTCAAAGATGGCCAAGGTCACTTCAAAAAGGGCCTAGCAGAAACATTAGAAGGCGCAAACTGCATCGTGTTGATTACGCCACACGATCAGTTCAAACGATTAAATCTAAAGAAGCTGAAAGTCCTGATGAAAATGCCAGCAGCAATCATTGACCTTGAAGGAGTCTTTGAACCCGACAAGATTGAAAAGGAAGGTTTCGCATATCGTGGGTTAGGAAGAGGAA
>JBGPBD010000112.1:0-3442 GCA_041481045.1 Bathyarchaeia archaeon
GAAACATTCGTTGTCTGTTTATCAACTCGTCAAAATCGATTTTGTGTCCATCAAATTCTGGGCCGTCGACGCATCCGAACTTCATTTTGCCGCCGACAGTTACTCTGCACACGCCGCACATTCCCATTCCGTCAACCATTATCGGTGTTAAAGCAACGATGGTTGGGATGCCGAATGGCTTCGTGATTTCTGAAACGTCTTTCATCATGACAACTGGTCCTTGAGTGATGCAGCGGTCAAACTTTTCTTTTGCCAGAATCTCCTTCAGGAAGCCTAGGCCCTTGTAGCCTTTTGACCCGTCATCAGTTGCCACGTAGAGCTTGTCGCTCAAGGCTTTCATTTCGTCTTCAAAGAAGAGAAGTTCCTTTATTCTTGCGCCCACAACAGTTGTAATGCTGTTGCCCGCTTGCTTCAACGCCTTGACCTGCAGAAGCATGGGTGCAATCATGACGCCGCCGGCTACGCAGAGGACTCTGCCGAAGTTCTTTATTTCTGATGGGACGCCCAGCGGACCCGTAATGTTCGAGATGCAGTCTCCTTGTTTCAAGCATCCGAGCTGTTTGGTTGTTTTTCCGACTTCGTTGAAGGCAAACGTTATTGTGCCCTTCTTTGAGTTATAGCCAGCGAGCGTTAGCGGTATGCGTTCGCCTTTCTCGTGCGTGATCAGTATTATGAACTGACCTGGTTGAGCTTTTTCCGCCATTTCAGGCGCGTACACTTCGAAAAGCTTGATTTTCGGAGCCAGTTCCCTCTTGGCCGATATTTTATACACTTGCCTTCGCCTCCACCACCAAGGGCGGCATCGAAGCTATCTTTTTGAAGAATTCTTCCAGCTTCTCGTTGAAGTCTCCCACGCATCGAGGTGAAGCGGTGTAGAGCTCGAAGCGATCAATCAAGCCGATTTTTTTAAGCGCGTTTTTGAGCACAGTCATGTTTCTCTCAGCCGTGTCTCTCCCCTCTTGAAGCTTACAATCCTCGTTGGAGCAGACTACAGCCATGACGCCGTCAAAACCGCTGTGCAACGCGTTAACCACGTGAACAGGGTCAAGTGCCTTGAAGCATGGAACTTCCAGCGCCAAGACCTTTTTCTTGAGCAATGCGCTCTGAGGGTCATCCAGGGCTGAGAATTCTGACCATTGGCAGCAGAAGACTAGGATTACGGGGAAGCTGCCTGCTGCCTTAAGCTTCTGGGCTGATTCCGTGTAGCGTTTCAAGACATCCTCAAACTCGAAGCCCTTAACCTGTATGGCTGAATGCGGGCAAACTAAGGCGCAGGCTCCACAGCCCACGCAGTTGTCGGATAGTATCTTGGGCGTCGCAAACTCTTCTGCCTCTATTGCCTTGTACGGGCAGATAAACACGCATTTATCGCAGCCTACACATTTCTCAGTGTCATAAACGACTTTTCGCGAGTACTTTATGACTTTCACAGCGTCTTTTCCAAGACCTAACTCTTTAAGAACAGCCTTGCTCAGCAGCATTCGCCTGGTGCTCACTTTTGTGCCTTCTTTGAATCTGCAGAACGCGTCTTCACATTGAATGGAGACCACGTTCTTGATTCCAGATTTCAAAACTTGGAAGATGAACTCTGTCGGCACTCGTCCTGAGCACGGAAGCCGCAGCGGGATGTAATTTGCCATGGTTAGGCCTTGATCTTTGAGGATTTCTTCAACCTCGCCTGTTGAGGGTGAGTTTCCGCGGCACATGAGGACAAGCGTGTCACTTTTGCGTTTTTCGCGCATTGATTTGACGTGGTTTACGAGGCTGTCATAGTTGTAGTGAACTACGTCTATAGCTAGCACGGGACAAGCACTGTAGCATATTCCACACACTTGGCATTTCTGCAGGTCTATTTCGACCTTGCCTGTTTCTGGATCCCGCTTTATTGCTTCATAGGGACAAACTGAGTGGCAGATGGAGCACTTGCTGCACAGGTCTTGGTTGATGTTGATTGCAGCTGTGCAGGTTTGGCTCATTTCCACTTTTCTCCAGACGATTTCAGGTTTCACCAGATAAGCATGTTATTCCATGCTATCAGGAATTTTCCAAGGCAGTTCTGAATAATATAATAGTTTTGCAGTGGTTTTGGGCTTTTACTCATTGTTTATAGTATGGTCGTAGGACGTACCCGTAAGCCTCCAAGGCTGCTGTTATGCCTTGACCGACAGCCGTTCCAACCTGCTTGACAGGATGATTTGTGACGTCGCCTGCAGCATAGACGCCGGGGATGTTTGTTCTTTGCAGGATGTCAACGATTGTGTATCCATCATCGTCAACCGTGACTCCTGCCTGCTTAGCCAGCTGACTGTTTGGGTCTTCGCCGACTTGAACAAAAATGCCGTCAACAGCCAGTTCGCTTTTTTCTCCAGTCTTATTATTGAATAACAAGGCCTTGCTGAGGAGCTTTTCGCCGCTTATTCCCTTGACCTCAGTGTTCCAAAGCACTTCGATGTTTGCCTTCTCCTTCAGCGCTTTAACAAGGGCTTCCTCAGCTCTGAACGTGTCTCGACGATGAGCTATCTTCACATCTGAAGCTATGCCGGCAAGATAGAGAGTTGTTATTACCGCTGAGCTTCCACCCCCTACGACAAGTAGACGTTTGCCCTTGAAAAGCGGGCCGTCGCATATCCCGCAGTAGCTTACGCCTCTTCCCCTGAATTCCCTTTCACCTGGAACGCCAATTTCTCGATATTGGCTTCCAGACGCAATTATGACCGCTTTCGACTTGTACGTTGCCCTGTTAGTCTTCACGACCTTGGGCTCAGCCACAACATCTAGGCCCACAACCGTTTCAAATTCGTGGATCGCCACGCCAGCGTTCTTGGCCTGGGCAACCATCTTCTGAGCAAGTTCAAGCCCTACAATGCTTTGAAAGCCCGGATAATTCTCGACCATAGGCGCATCTAACGCAGTTCCCCCTGCAATTCTCTCTTCAACAATAAGCGTCTTCAACCCGCTTCTCACACCGTAAATTCCAGCCGCCAAACCCGCGGACCCTGCACCTACGATCACCAACTCCCATTCATCCATTAGAGACAACCTTTGAACACTAGCTCTTCTTCCCTGTAGTTTATGAATCATTCGCTGAAGTCCGACGCTGCGTCAATTCCCTGCAGGCGCGAGTGCATCATCTTAGAAAACGACTTGACAACAACACTAGGACTAGTCGCGACATGAAAAATCACACCCCAGCGTGCAGAACTTCAGAAAAAGCTCAACACTGGCAAGACACTTCCAAAACCAGAGCACAACGCTGCACACAAAACGCAATGGACACAAACCAGCAAGACACAAAGATCCAACAACACAAAACCAATATGGAAAATCATCGTTCTTTGAAACACACCAGGCTTCAAGCTGAAATCCAAAAAACCAGCCAAAAACAGCCCTTCACGCATAGTGATTCCAAAAAAAACAGGAAAGAAATTCCCAAAGTACTACC
>JBGPBD010000113.1:0-3430 GCA_041481045.1 Bathyarchaeia archaeon
CCTTCACTGTATTCGTGAAAGAAGCTTCTGCATTCATCAACCGCAGGCGTATTCGGGGGACAACAAGCGTTTTTTCCATATTCCATGCAGCCAAACACGCATTTCATTCTCACCCATTCAGAAACCACCACAACGTTCTCTGGGTTGATCCACTTAAAATCCCTGAACCGGCGCTTGAGGAACAGTTCTTCTAGCCGCTTTTGATTGATCATATCGATCAGTCCTAGGGTCACATACATGCAATTATGCTTGTGCCATTCAAATAGCTATGCGTAAGCCAATCTATGTGATTCAGTGCTTCAATGCTTGAACTGCTCTCACGAGATTAGCGTATTGCCACATAGTTGCACTATTGCAAAAGCAAAAGTGTAACTAATCTACGACCTCAGCTAACATGCGAAATCGCGCTTTGGCCTACAGAACCTGCACAGCCAGTTCAACATTGAAAAACACATGTCAAATATATCTACAAACCACTCAGCCCTTGTAAAATGTGAAAATCACAAAACAACGTATTCATCTTCAAAGTCACACCAATACGTCCTCTAAGGAGTCAAACCGAAAGAAAGAAAGCGATGAAGCTTTCCGCAAATGAAATAAGAAGACTGACCAAGCAGGTTCTGTTACCTCTTCGGTTGATTAAGCCGTTTCGCATAGTTGTTACCTTTCGGTTGATAATTGATTCTGGTTTCCAGAAAGGTCTTATGCTAAACCAGACAAATGGCGTCTGCGCGCGCGTCTTCTTTTTTCCGCGCATTGCACGTCAGTGCCGTTACAGAACCGCGCAGCATAGTGATTCCAAACAAAACAGGAAAGAAATTCCCAAAGTACTGCCTTCAGCCAACATTGGAAATCAAAATTCAACATTCAAAAATTGAAGAGCAGGTTCAACACGGGCACCCAAAGAAAACTTCAAAGAAAGCCTCACTATGCACTAAAACGGGCAAAACACACGCGCCACGCCGAAGCCGGCAAGAACCCAAAAACCAAAACCAGCCGCGCGCGCACGAAAGTAAACAGCCTCACAAATCCGACGGACAGGTAACAGAACCACCAAGCATAAGGTTAAAGTGATGCATATTCTGATCTTACGGAAATAGAAAACCACATGGCTAAAGAAGAACAAGAACAGAATCAGCAAAAGCAGATCGTTGTATTATGCGTGGACAGAGATGGCGATATAGGAACAAAGGCTAAGATCAAAACGCCCGTTATTGGAAGAAAAGAGAACCTCGATGCGGCGGTATCGCTAGCTCTTAGCGACCCAGAAGAGCCAGATGCGAATGCAATGTTTGAAGCGGTCAGAATCTACGATCGCCTTAAACAAGAAGGAAAGCCTGAAGAGATTTTCGAAATCGCAACGATATCAGGATCCGAGCTGGGAGGAGTCGGCGCAGACAGAAAGGTAGTCGCTGAGCTAAGCGAACTTCTCAACTTCTTTCCTGCAACAGAGGTCATCCTAGTCGTAGACGGATACTCAGATGAGGCCGTTCTGCCACTGGTACAGTCCAGGATCCCTGTCTCTTCGGTGAGCAGAATAGTCGTCAAGCACAGCGAATCAATCGAAGAAACTGCTGCAATATTCTCAAGATACCTGAGAATGATCGTTGACAACCCCCGCTACTCCCGTTTCGTACTAGGCGTGCCTGGAATACTTGTCCTGATTGCAGGTGTCCTCTGGATTTTCAACTTGCTTTCCATATTTTGGGTAGTGTTTGTCTTCGTCCTTTGCGGCGTGATGTTGGTGAAGGGCTTTGGGGTAGACCGAGCGGCTAGGAACTTCTACAGATGGATCAAGGAATACTCTCCTCCGCCTCTTCGAGTGCAAATCTCCAGCTTTTCCTTAGTGGCTGGCGCCTTATGCCTAATATTGGGCGTCTATCTGGGATGGGCACACGCGGCAACGTCCGTAGGAGGAACAATGGCGCCGCATGACTTTGCCGGTTGGTTGAGCATCTTTCCGCAGATCACGGGCTATTTCATCCAAGATTCAATGACTCTAATGGTTGTGGGCGTCTGCGTGGCTTTGCTAGGAAGGGCGATACGCTGGTATCTGGAACACGACACGAGGCTGTTGCGCAATGCAGCGCTCATAGTCATTGTAGGATGGTCAAGACAAATCCTGGAGGCAACCTCTAACCTGTTGATACAACCAGATAGCGGTTATGAAAAACTCATCTTCACAGTTATCGTAGGAATCTTGATAGGCATAGCTTCAGTTCTGGTCATATTTGTTGTTCACCGGTCTTCGAGAGAATTCTTCCGTGAGACAGAAGAGCAGGTTGGAGAGTTTGGAGAAGGCTGAAGTCGCAATCATTGGAGGCACAGGCTTCGAAGACTTGTTCAAGAATTCAAGGCAGATACGCATAAAAACGCCTTATGGGACAGTACCATCCCTCTTCGTCGGAAAGGTGAAGGACAAAAAGATCATCTTTCTTCTTCGACACGGCCCAGATCATTCTGTTCCCCCGCATAAAGTGAACTACAGAGCAAACATCTACGCCTTGCACAAAGCGGGGGTGAAGAGAATACTGGCCACGAACGCTGTCGGTGCCATAAACCACGACTTCAAACCTGGCGACGTAGTTGTTCCCAACGATTTTGTTGACTTCACGAAGTTTCGCCGCACAACCTTTTACGACAAACCCCCGGTCACGCACATTGACGTTTCGAAAGCCTACTGCCAAGAAATAAGAAAAATCCTGATCGAAAACGCCAAAAAGCGTAGCTTGCATGTCTGGGAGAAGGCAGTTCTGATATGTACTGAAGGACCTCGCTTTGAGACGCCGGCTGAGATCGGAATCTTCAGGCATCTGGGATGCGACATTGTGGGCATGACAGGATTTCCGGAAGTTGCGCTTGCAAGGGAACTCGAAATGTGCTATGCGAGCATATGCTATGTTTCAAACATGGCTGCGGGCATGCAACAGCGACTGAGTGCGATTGGAGTTACCAAGATTTCCAAGCAGATCCTTCCGAAGATAGAGGAAGTCTTAATTGAAAGCGTCGAAGCTTTACCAGCTAAACGAGACAATTGCACCTGCGCTAGCTCACTGCAGGACGCGAGGTTTAGTTGATGTTCAAGACCATTCTTTCGACAGTCGGCGCATACAAACTTTATGAAAAATGGTTGTGGCGGCAGGTCAATGGCGGAGTTAGGCCAGAGCATATTGCGATAATTCTGGATGGAAATCGAAGATGGGCAATGGACAAAGCTCTCAACATTTGGTCAGGACATGAGAAAGGCGCCGAGAGAGTTGAGAAATTGATTGATTGGTGTTTGAAGCTTAATGTGAAATCTATAACGTTGTATGCTTTTTCCACTGAGAACTTCAATCGTTCAAAAGATGAAGTTGTAGAAATAATGCGCATTGCCTGCGAAAACCTACAGAAGATAGTAACGGATGAGCGCATACACAAAAACCGGATA
>JBGPBD010000114.1:0-3406 GCA_041481045.1 Bathyarchaeia archaeon
AGAAATATAATCTAAGTGTTTTGCCGCTGCAGAAGAAATACAGAAGTCATTTCGAAATAATTGCTCTAATTCTGGAGGCCGTCAAGGGCAATGGTGGCGCCAGATTCTCCATTATGAAGCATGCGAGTATCAACTGTGCTCAACTTACGAAGTTCTTAAACTCGCTCATTACCATGGGTTTTGTCGAGATCGAAATGCAAAAAGGCAGAGCCATGTATAGGGCGACGGACAGGGGCCTTGGGTTCTTAAGGCAGTATTACGTCCTCTTGGGAATCTTGATGAATACGTATCCACTGAGTGGACAAGGCCAAGTCATTTATCAAACCTCATATTCCAGAATCAGAAGGCCTATTGATTCCAGTATAGGTTCCTCGCTCGGATACGCAAAATAGTTCATTCTTGTTGATGCGCCTCTGGATGGACGCGTGGATCTGACCTTTCCTCCCTTGCGTCCATCTGAGTCCAATCTTGACTGCGAAGCGTGTAGACCTTTTCACGTCATCAGGCCCCAATTTGTCGGCAATCCGCGATCGGACGGAAACCCTTAACCCAGCATGTTTTTGCTGTTTTTGGATTGGCTTACCCCAGTTTTTGGCAGAGTTTGCTAGCCGTTGCGTCAATTTCAACGCGTCAAGGAAAAACGTTATTTTCCTGAAACTCTAAAAGCATCATGAGCTCGATTCAATCTGTGAAAGACTACGCACGTGGAGAACGACCTTGACACAGGAATTTACGTATGCGCGTTCGGGTGTCAACAGAAGGCTGAGAGCTGAATCTAAGAAGGCGCTGCGGGCTTTGAGGAAGACATACAGGTTGAGCCGTCACGGCAGAATCGTTCAACTTCCATACGGAAATATCTTTCCCATGGGCAGACGCGGCTATTTGGACTTGCAGATCGAAGGTGTAGGCACAAAAGTCCTTGTAGCACAATTGGCAGGAAAGTTCGATACGATAGGAATCGACGGCGTAGCAATGGCTGTGAACGACGTCATACGTTCCGGAGCCAGCCCCCTGGCCATCACTGACAACATCCACGCTCAAATCTCAGACCCCAATCTGGTCAAACAATGGATAAAGGGTATTGCAGAAGGAGCGATTGAAGCAGGATGCATCGTGCCAAGTGGAGAAATAGGGGACATGGCAGAACTGATAAAAGGTCTGGTCGAAGGCAAAGGCTTTGACATGATAGTTGCAGCAATAGGCGAAGTTGACAAAGGGCATATTATTTCAGGAAGAAACATAGAACCAGGTGACACCATCATAGGTTTACAAAGCTCAGGAATCCACAGCAATGGCATATCTTTGGCCAGAAAGATTCTTTTCAAACAGTGGGGCGGAAAATACGATCCCTACGATGTCCCTGATGGATCAAAAAGAGAGCTCGTCTATGACGTTCTGGAACCAACCAAAATCTACGCCAAGCCCCTGCTCCAAGTTGCTGACAGTGTTCGATTAAAGGCTGCCGTGCACATCACTGGCGACGCATACTTGAAGTTTCGCAGATTATCAGAGTTTTCGAAGGGCATCGGATTCGAATTCTCTAATTTCGATCCTCATCCGATCTTCGAGCTGATTCAAAGAACAGCCTCAGAAATGGGCGGCAGGATAACTGATGAAGAAATGTTCAAAACATTCAATATGGGGTGGGGATTCGCAATAGTTGTGAACAAAACTGATACCGATGAAGCAATTGACACTCTGGAAAAAGCTCGGACTCCTGCTCAGCAAATTGGCGGCATAACAAGATCTGAACGAATCGAAATCTTGCACAAAAAGAAAAAGGTCATTCTAAAATAGTTGTTGACTGATTGCTGATGAAAGCGTTTAAATCCGCTGGAAATTCACACTTACCCCATGAAATATCGGGCGAGGATTGAGATTAGATTGAAGCCTGGGCACAGCGACCCAGAAGGTGAGACAACAACACGACTGCTGAAGGAGCTGGGCTACAAGGTTGAGTCCGTGAACGTTAACAAAGTGTACAACGTTGTTCTTGAAGCAAGATCACGCAAGGAAGCTGAAGCTAAAAGTGAAGAGATGTGCAAGAGGCTTCTGGCAAATCCAACGAAGGACGATTACACGATAGGGATCGAGGAAGGGAGATGAGGACCAGCGTCTTCACTAGGAAGAAGACCACGTTCTCGTTGTTCGAAATAGACGTGCTTGAGGCCTCTGACGAGGAACTTGAGGAAATAAGTAAGGAGTTAGGAATCGGCCAAAACCTGCAAGAAATGAACGCGGTCAAAGCCTACTTCAAAATGAAAGGGCGAAATCCCACAGATGTGGAGCTGCAGACCGTCAGCCAGACATGGTCAGAACACTGCTTCCACAAAGTATTCAAAGGAAGAATAAGGTACAAAGGAAAGAATATTGACAGCCTCTTCAAAACGTACATTGCACGAGCAACAGACGAGATCAACGCACCATGGTGCTTTTCAGTCTTCGAGGACAACGCGGGCATAGTCGGGTTTGAGGAAGGTTACGGGATAGCAGCCAAAGTAGAAACGCACAATCATCCTTCTGCAGTAGAGCCCTTCGGTGGAGCAGCCACAGGCGTGGGAGGAGTGATCCGCGACGTTCTCGGCGTCTGGGCGGACCCCATAGCATGCACAGATGTTTTGGGCTTTGGGCCATTGGACTTTGATTACAGAAAACTGCCTCCAGGAGTGAAACATCCGAAATACGTCTACATGGGCGTAGTAGCAGGAATCGGAAGCTATGGAAATAACATGGGAATCCCAACGGTGAATGGCTCCATCTATTTCGATGAAAGCTATGCCGGAAACGTCGTCGTCTACTGCGGATGCATGGGCCTTCTTCCACTGAAGAAGTACAAAAAAAACGCTAAACCAAACGACATAATGGTCTTGGCAGGCGGCAAAACTGGCCGAGACGGCATTCACGGCGTAACCTTCGCATCAGCCGAATTGACCGAAAAATCAGAAGAGATTTCCCGACCAGCAGTGCAAATTGCAAACCCAATTGAGGAAGAAAAACTGAAGAGAGCCATAATCGAGATCCGAGACCTTGAATTAGCTTCAGCAATAACGGATCTAGGAGGCGGAGGCTTATCATCTGCCGTCGGGGAAGTTGCCAAAAGGTTCGGGTGCGGTGCAACGATCGAGCTCGAGAAAGTGCCGCTGAAAAATACTGACTTGGCTCCTTGGGAGATCTACATTTCTGAATCGCAGGAAAGAATGCTTCTGATAGTGCCTGCTGAACATCTTGAACGAGTGCAAGAGATTTTTGAGAAAGAGGATGTTCAAGCCACTGCCATCGGAAAACTAACACACGAAGAAGACCTGCGGATCCGCTATCAGGGCGTAGAAGTGGCTAATTTGGGAATACCCTTTCTCTTTAAGCCGCCAGAATTTCAAAGAACCGCAAGACCAAAGCCAGAGATTCT
>JBGPBD010000115.1:0-3377 GCA_041481045.1 Bathyarchaeia archaeon
TAAAGTATTTTGACCAGGACCTTTACCTGACACAGAGTTCTCAGCTCTACCTCGAAATACTGATTTACTCATTAGAGAAAGTTTACTGTATTGCTCCTTCCTTTAGAGCTGAGAAGAGCCGGACGATCCGGCATCTGACTGAATATTGGCACATCGAAGGTGAGTGGCCTTTTGCCGACATGCATGATCTAATGCGATTTGAAGAGGAGCTGCTGACAAACGTTTGTCGGACAATTGCAAAGAAATGCGTGAGAGAATTTGCCGAGTTGGGCGCCGACATTTCAAAAATAGCCTCAGTCAAGACTCCGTTTCCAAGAATAACCTACACCGAAGCGGTTGAGAAGCTGAAAGATAAGGGCTCAAAAATAAAGTGGGGCGACGATCTCGGCTATGATGACGAGAAGACTTTGGCTGACGAGGTTGGTAAGCCCTTCTTCGTAGATGATTATCCAACGGTGATCAAAGCATTCTACTGCAAGACCTATCGGGATCACCCTGAATTAGCCATGTCTACTGACATGTTGGTGCCTAGAATAGGTGAAATTTCAACAGGCGGCGCAAGAGAAGATGACAAGGAAACATTGGTCAGGCGAATCAGGGAAATGGGGCTGAGAGAGCAAGATTATGATTGGTACTTGGATCTTCGTCGATATGGTACAGTTCCACATGTTGGCTTTGGCATGGGCTTGGAAAGACTGCTGACCTGGATGCTTGACTTGGAAAACATAATAGACTCTATACCTTTTCCAAGAACCTTAAGGAGATTCTATCCTTAGAGATCTAGATGCTAACGCTCGTGGTCAGATCTACGGAAGGTTAGCAAAGTCTAAATTTAAGCAACAACTAAGATGAAATGAGCTCGTCTATTATGGACAATAGCAACGAATACGCCTTAAGAGTATCAAATCTGAGCGTGAAACTTCAGAACCAGACGATTCTGGAAAACATAAGCTTTAAACTCGAGAAAGGAACAGCTCTTGCAGTAGTTGGACCAAATGCCGCCGGCAAAACTGTGCTGTTCAAAGTGCTGCTGAATCTGCTACCACACGAGGGGAAGATTGAATGGCAGCAAAAAGTTAGGATAGGCTACGTCCCTCAAAACATCTCGGTCAGCGATATCCCGATTTCCGTAAAAGAGTTTTTATCATTCGGAAATGGTCTAAACATAGCCGCCCATCTTAGCCCCGTCAAACTGGACGACAAGAACGTGCTTGACAAGAGTCTCGGTGTCCTGTCTGGAGGACAACTTCGCAGAGTTTTGATCGCCTGGGCCCTGATAGACAACCCGAACGTCTTGTTATTTGATGAGCCGACAACAGGCGTGGACTTGGACAGCGAAGAACCCATCTACAGAATGCTGAACGAACTGAAGAAGAAAGAGAAGATAACAATACTGTTGATAACGCATGACATACACATCGTGAGAGAATATTCAGATCGTTTACTGGCTTTGAACAAGTGTGTAACGTTTTTCGGAGATTCAAAAGAAATAATGAACCCATCCATCCAGAAGATAATCTACGGCGAGACAGTCTGCGCGGGGACGCAGGCATAGCTGGTGATTTTCATGTTAGAGACGTTGATTTTGAGCCTGTTGATAGCGGTTTTCGTTGGCATTTCGGCTGGCTACCTGGGCTCACTGATGGTTCTGGAGAAAATGGCGCTCGTTGGGGACGCGTTGTCACACGTTGCCCTGCCGGGACTCGCCCTTGGGATATTGTTCAATTTCCCGCTTTTTCTAGGAGCATTCGCATTTCTCTTTGCAGCTGCGGTCGTTGTCTGGTACGTGGGAAGGGTCACAAAATTGTCGTATGAATCCATAGTTGGTGCAATGTTTACGCTTGCTTTGGCAATAGGGATACTGATCCTTCCTCAGACTGAATTGCTTGAAGCTCTGTTTGGGGATATAACGAAGGTGACCCTGCTAGATACAATAATAGCCATTGTCATAGCTATCATAGCGATGCTTCTAACGAAGACTATCTACAAGAAGCTCGTGTTGGGCATGATTTCAGAGGATCTTGCAATATCAAAGGGAATCAAAGTCGCCAGAACGAATCTTTTATATCTTCTGCTTGTTTCGCTCATAGTTGCTGTAGGCATAAAGATAGTAGGAACATTGCTGGTTGGGTTTCTAGTAATCGTGCCTGCAGCAGCCGCAAAAAACCTAAGCTCTGATCTGCTCAGATATTCTGTGTTGAGTGCCATATTCGGCGCGATCAGTTCATTCTCAGGAGTTTTGAGTTCAAGTTACTTAAACCTGCAGTCAGGCCCGTTGGTTGTTATTTCAGGAATCATAATCTTTGCAGCAACAGTGCTTGCAAAGTGGAAAACAAAGTAGACGACAGCGAACACGCTCATTTTGATTGATTGAAGAATCCAGTATTATTCAAAAGTGTTTATATTGATTCACGTGCATCCCCTATGCCAAGACCGCAATGAGTATCGCAAAGCCCCTCGTGGATTATGCCAAGTCGCTTAAACCGAAGAAGAGTTTCACTCAGTCCTTTTCGGCTTTTAAGAGACTGACAAAGTATCACAAGAAATACTACTGGTTCATCGTGGCAATAACCATTCTTGCACTCATAAGATCCATCCTGTTCTCACTGGAACCATTTTACACTACCCTCATCATAGACAAAGTCCTCGGACAAAACAACACCAGCCTTCTATGGGGTTACTTACTGATCATTGTACTGGCCGGAATAGGTTATGCTATTTCAAACTTTGTTCTGATTTTCGTGCATGGAGTAATGTCTCAGTACATCGTGCGAGACATAAGAACTGAATATTATCGTTCATTACAGGGGAAATCCTTCAGCTTCTACGATTCTATGGGCGTTGGGGATCTCACGTCAAGGGCCACAGTGGACCTTCAGATGGTTGACATGTTTCTAAGATCATGGCTCGGTACCGTCCTCAACGCTGTCTTCTTCACAATCATCATCATTGTGATAATCTACCCCATAAGTCCAGTTATGACCCTGATTTCCATGGCCACAATGCCGCTGATTTTCTATTTCACAACACGCCTCTGGGTAGACACGATGCCCCTCTTCAGAAACATGCAGCTAATCTTGGGAAGATTGACCTCCTACATACAGCAAAACATCGTTGGAATGAAAACAATCAGAATATTCCGTCGGGAAAAAGACGCCGTTGACGGATTCAAGGAGGTAGAGAACATATACGTGAATACGGCGATCTCCGCGGGCAAAATACAATCGATCTACATGCCGCTCGGTCCAGCGATACTCACGCTTGGAATAGCCTTGGTCTACGTGTATGCAGGATATTCGTTAACCATCCCAGGCTCGCTCCTGACGGTTGGCGACATCTTTCTCTTCGCCAGATACATGATGCGACTGACCTTCCCA
>JBGPBD010000116.1:0-3376 GCA_041481045.1 Bathyarchaeia archaeon
ATTGGAACTTCGAGTGAAGGGGTTTAAGACTGTAATGAACTTCCCTGCCATTCCGCCTAAGCGTCCTGAAGCGAAAAGGACCGCGAAGGCGCCTACAAAGGCAACTAGACCTACCGCTGCGAAGGTGATCTTCCCCCTTGCTGATGACAAGTTCCGCGCGAGTTCATTCAAGCAAAGTAATAGGAACATGCCTACAACCGGCAGTATTGCTGCACTCTGCAGATAACTTGGACTCACGAATGGGGCATTTATCGAAATCAACAGCCCTAACCCAAAGGTCAAACTGTAGGCCAATAAAATGCGTCGAGTGTACCTTCTGAGCAGAAGCAAAACGAAAACGAAGAGCACCGTCAAATCCACCAAGTAATACGCTGCACCCCACCCCATTATGAAGTAAGCCAAGCTTGCTCCACAGGCCAGCGAATATTTGATCGTAGAACCAATAGGCCTTTCTTCTTCGATTGCCCTCGGAAACATCAGAAAGAACAACAGGAAAGCGAACATCGCGGTCTCAGTCTCAAACCAGCCTATGTTACTTCTTTCGATGAACGACGCGTCCAGAGCTAGGAAAAGGGCAGCAAATAGCCCAATGCTCTTACCTCCGATTTCTTTTCCGATGAAATACAGAATCAGAACGCACAATGTCCCCATTATCGTGGGGATAATCGCAAGGAAACTCATAAGGTCTATCTGGATACCTAGGGCTGTGACTAAATCATAGAGAAATGCTCCAGTCAGGGGTATTGATGGTAATGATTCTATTCCCATGTTAATTCCCATCGGGTGCCAAAGTTGAGTCTCAACCCACAGTGTTGGCCAGTAAGGTGAAAACAATCCGTAGCTCACCATGTGACTTGCCACACGAAATTCAAAAAACGCGTCAAATTCGGACAGGTGTATCGCACCTGTTCCGATCTCCCAACGAAGTGGAAGAATCCTTATAGTAAACGCAACAAAGAGTATGAGTAGAAGAGCTGAAAAAGTCAATATTGTACTGTGGCTTGCCTTAGGTCGCAACTTCCCTGCGCTTTTCAGACCGTTAGTGATACGTTCCTTGGACAGAGCATTGCTGAGCTTCATCCCGGGTCCATCTCTCTTACACAATTCATTGAGGTGTTTTATTTCCCTTGCGGTGAGTTGACAGTAGATAACAGCCTAGATGGCATCAGTCAACGCCACGCGTATCAAGAAGAAAACCGACATGAACGCGTCAGTTTCTATGTTGTGGTTTTCCTCTTGTACCCGTATTTCTCAGAATCGTACAGAGGAAACGAGGCTATTCGTGACTTGACTTGCTTTTCGCGTATCTCCACAGTCACAATGCTTCCTTCCTGAGCCTGAGACATCTCTACGTAGCCCATCCCTACTCCATACTTGAGTAGAGGCGAAAATGTCCCACTTGTGAGATGGCCTATTTGCATTTTCTTATCATTAAAGATCTTGAAGTTTGGTCTTGGTATGCCTTGCTCCATCATGACGATTCCGACTCGTTTGCGTCTTATTCCTTGATCCTTCTGTCTCTCCAGTGCAGTTTTCCCTATGAAATTATCCTTTTGCAGTTTCACAACAAAACCTAGTCCTGCCTCAAGCGGCGTTATACTTTCGTCTATATCGTTCCCATAGAGACACAGCCCGGCTTCAAGCCTTAGCGTGTCTCTTGCTCCAAGACCGCAGGGTTCTATTTCGTAAGGTTTACCTGCCTCAAGGATACTGCCCCACAGCTTCACCGCGTTGTCTGGCTTAGTCGCTGATGCGTTCAATACAAAAACTTCGAATCCGTCCTCACCGGTGTAGCCTGTTCGGGCAAGAAAGGCTTCCACGCCTGCCAAGCGTGTATTGGTGCATTTGAATCGTTCAATCTTGGTTAAGTCCTCTGACGAAATCCTCTGTATAGTCTTCGCGGCGCTCGGACCTTGAACCGCAAGCATAGCCACATTGTCTGACACGTCCTCAATGTTCACATTGAAGGCTTTGCTATTCTGGACTAGCCAATTGTAATCTTTTTCTCGATTGCTTGCGTTAAAGACTATCATGAATTTCTCTGCTTCCAAACGATATACGACGAAATCGTCTATTATACCGCCATTTTCATTGCACATAACGGAGTATTGCGCATTGTTTAATGAAAGCCGCGACACATCATTTGTTATAACATAGTTTAGAAACCGTTCTGAGTCTGCACCTGTGACCATGACCCGCCCCATATGTGAAATATCAAATACTCCCACACTGTCTCGAACGGCCAAGTGCTCTGGAATTATCCCCTTGAAGTATAGGGGCATATCAAAACCGGCAAACTCTGTGAGCTTCGCTGTTTGCCTGTGAATTTGATACAGCTGGGTCTTGCGAGTTTTCTGATTCAAATTCTTTTCCTCTCGCAACAATCTACCTTATTGGCTGTATGTCAACATTCTCAGGTATTAATGAGAGCTTTTTGCTGCATTTTGGACATTTGCCGTCATGTTCACGTATAATTTCGTCCGGAGGTTTGATTTCAGGACCTTCATATAAAACGTGACCGCATCCTTGACAAACGACATGCTGGGGCACAGTGATACACACCCTTAACGACGAATGAACTAAAACGCCTGTGACGTATTTATTGATTACTAGTTAGAAAACGCTACCCTAGCAAATCGTGCCAAAAATGCCGCGACCTAGGAAATAGGCACCAAGTCACTCGCGGGCAAGCGATGCCTAATATGCATGCTTTCGAGAAAAAGGATTTTCATGTAGCCAAACAGACAATTGAACTCCGTTCAGAGCAGACACAAGAGACCCCACGCACCGGTTGCTTAGGGGTACCATGATTAATCTGCAGTAGGAAGCCGCAGTAAGAGATTAATGTGCGTTTGCAGTATCTATTGTTCGGTGTTTAATGTGAGGGACCGCGTTCTCAAAAATCAAAAGCAGAATGTTTAATATCCCTCAGGCCAATTCAAAAAGCTCTATGGAATTTCTCAAAAAAACCGAAGAAAAATGGCAGAAAAACTGGCAAGAAGCCAAAATCTTCGAAGCAAACCCAACACAGAGCAAAGAGAAGTTCTTCATTACGTTTCCATATCCCTACATGAACGGCCCACTACATGCTGGTCACGCATTTACAGCTTCACGAGTAGATGCGTATGCACGTTTCAAGCGCATGCAAGGCTACAACGTGCTGTTCCCATGGTCATGGCACTGGACGGGGCAACCATTGCTAGGTGCAAGTGAAAGAATTGCAAAAGGCGACAAAGACTTCATCAGAGGCTTAACAGAGATTGATGGAGTTCCAAAGGGCGAATTGGGCAAATTCGTAGATCCCTTTTACATGGCAACATATTACACAAACGAAGGCCGAATAGCCGCAAAAAAGATGGGCTTCTCAATAGACTGG
>JBGPBD010000117.1:0-3360 GCA_041481045.1 Bathyarchaeia archaeon
AGTTGTCCCCAATGTGGCCTTCGTCGCGTCAAGAGAGAGAGCGTTGGTGTTTGGAAATGCCGAAAATGCGGATTCACTTTTACGGGGGGAGCTTACACGCCATTTACGAAGCTCGGAATAGTTGCGAAGCGAGTAGCCAAGGGTGCTCCAATTGAGGAAGCAATGAAAGCGGAAGAAGTCGGGTAATAATACTGTTTGAATAGATCAAGCATAACAAGAGCAATCGCACACCAGCTACCATGGAAAGATTTTATAGAAAGAGCCATGCCAAAGCGTCTAGGATCAAAGTGGGAAGTCGAGTGAGAAACCGTCGTATGGAACGACAAGCGAATATACATGTGTTGTCCTTCGGTGGGCTTGATAGTTTATGAATGCGTCTGCCAAGATACGATGCTTCTTCACAGAAGAAAGGAAATTGGTAACAGTTTTCAAGGCTTTGGAACCGGAGGTTCAGAAACGGACTGCAGCACGTTCAAGTTCTAGTTTAAGGGTGGATGGTACATCTTTGATTTTGGAGATTGAAGCAGAAGATACGGTTGCTCTCCGTGCTGCATTGAATGCTTATTTGAGATGGATAGGCTCCTTAGTGAATGTTCTAGAGTTTCTCGGAAAAAGCCTTGGATAAAGCGACCGGGGTAATTCTGTCGCTTAAGCTTAACTGGAAGGCCTTTTTGTTTTTCTGCTTATTGTATGCCGAAACTCGAATCGCCGTTTAGCGCGAAAAAGAGGGAGTGCGGATTGAACATCTCTGAATGCTTAATGCCTTGGAAAATGCTTAATTAATGGCTGCACTTATTGCTGTCAAGAGTGGAAGGATAGAAAGTGAGTGAAGAGATTTCGAGACTCCCGCCTCAAGTTCAAGAACGCTTACTCAGACTGCAACAACTTCAGCAGACGCTTCAATCAGTTCTAGCACAGAAGCAACAGGTGGAGTTGGAGTTGACGGAAATTGGACAAGCGTCAACTGAGGTTGAAAAGCTGACTGATGATGCTGTCATATACAAGTCCGCAGGGTCACTCATGGTAAGAGCAGAAAAAACGAAAACAACCACCGAACTGAATGAGCGGAAAGACCTGCTCAACACGAGAGTGACGATCTTGACGAAACAGGAAGAAAGGTTACGCAGTCAATTGAAGGATTTGCAAACCAAGCTTCAGCAAGATCTAAACCTCACCTCAAGTTCGTCTCAGATCTAATCTTTTTTCGGGTGGAGCTCAGTGAGAGATCTGAGCACCCAAGACTTGACCGAAGAACAAGTTGAAGAGCTTTGCGCCGTTGCAGAGGCGACGGCGAGAAAACACGTTTTGTCCAAAGTTCCAAGAGCGAAAATAGAGAAGCTGAACGTAAGCGTTGAAGCGGAAGGTACAAGGCCTATGAGCTTGGAAATAGATGTTGACGTTGACTTATCGTCCATGATGGAGAAGTTTGATGTTCAGCAACTTGTGGATGAGGCCGTGAAGGAAGGTTTCAAGTCGGCTGAAAGGTATTTGAGGGAACTGGCGTGTCATTTGCGGAAATGACGAAAATCTTGGACACGTTAGGTGCGAAGTTTGTTGTTTTGTTGTGTCACCATAACGCGGATCCTGATGCAATCTTCTCGGCCTACGCTATGAAAAGCCTCTTGGAAAAGGCAAGGCCGGATATTGAAGTCGAGATAGGAGCAGCTCACGGAATCAGCAGGCTCTCAAAGCATCTTCTTCAACACATTCCAATTGAGATAAAAGAGTCGCCCAACGTGGGAAGTGCTGACGTAATAGTGTTGCTGGACACAAACACGGTCCAGCAATTGGACAGCTTGGGTGAAACGGTCAAGAATGGAAAGGCGCCGATAATCGTGATTGATCATCACGCAGCACATCCAGATACCTTGCAGTTAGCAAAACTCTGCGTTACGAATGAAGAGTATTCATCAACGTGCGAAATCGTCTTCAGCTTCTACAAGGAGGCAAACATCAGAGTCGGTGGTAACGAAGCAAAGGCACTGTTTCTTGGCATAGCCTTTGACACGCGCCACTTCGTGTTGGCCAACTCTGCAACCCTGAAAAACATCGCTGAACTGATCGATTCCGGAGTGAATGCACAGGAAATGCTTCCTCTGCTTTCGCTTCCTATGGCTTTTTCTGAACGAGTCGCGAGGTTGAAAGCCTCTAGAAGGACCAAGCTTTTCAAGATCAACGATTGGGTAATTGCACTTTCGAATGTCAGTGCCTACCAAGCCTCAGCGGCGAGAGCCCTGATTGACCTGGGAGCTGATGTCGCAGCTGTGGCAGGACAAAAAAACGGGAATATTGAAATCAGCCTTCGCGCCACACACGAATTTAATAGGCAAACTGGCGTGCACCTGGGCAAGGACATCGCCAAACCTCTTGGTGAATATATTCATGGGATGGGCGGGGGACACTCCACAGCGGCCGGAGCCAACGGCTCAGGTGACATCGAATCAAGCCTCAAACGTTGTTTGCTGATTCTGAAAGAGAGATTGTCTAATCAATAGTGAGTAGCTACTCTTAAATGAACCATGCCTCCGCTTAGAATAGGGCAGGCAAAGATGACATGATGATTATTGAAACAGCGAATCTTACCTACACCTATCCGGGTGCCACAAAGCCCTCGATCTCGGATGCCTCCATAAAAATAGAGAAAGGAGAATTCACATTAATCACTGGTCCAAGCGGTTGTGGAAAGACAACATTATGCCGTTGTTTCAATGGACTGATCCCTCACTTCTACCAGGGCGAATATAAAGGAAAGGTGACAACCACAGAGCTCGATGTAGTGAAGCACCCAATCCACGAACTTGCAAAACATGTAGGCCTCGTTTTTCAAAACCCCGAAAACCAGCTTTTCGCCCTATCCGTGGAGAAAGATGTGGCATTTGGAATTGAGAATCTGGGCATTCCGAGAGAAGAGATGCGCCGGAGAGTAGATGAAGCGATGACTTTGACGGGAATATATGATTTGAGAGAAAGAGCCCCGCATGAACTCTCCGGAGGTCAGCAACAACGTGTAGCGATTGCGTCGGTTTTGGCCATGCATCCAGAAGTCATTATCCTTGACGAGCCGACGAGCTTCCTTGACCCTTTAAGTGCAAAGAAAATCTTCGAGGTTATCGATAATCTGAACAAAAATCTCGGAATAACGGTTGTCCTAGTTGAGCATAGGCTTGACTTGACAGCAAAGTATGCCACGCACATAATTGTGATGGATGAGGGGAAAGTAGTTTTGGACGGAAACCCTCGTGCGGTACTGTGCTCAGAAGAAGCACATTTAATAGGCATCGGAATACCGAAAGCAACACGTCTGTACCAGTTACTGAAGAAAGACAAAATTGCTCTCGACGAAACTGTTCCCCTGTCGTC
>JBGPBD010000118.1:0-3355 GCA_041481045.1 Bathyarchaeia archaeon
CGTCGATTACAACGATTGTGGGGTTAATCTCCAAATCTCCAATCGTGTGTACCAAGCTTTCGATGTTCTCCGCTTCGCAATAGGTTGGAAGGATCACCGCTACCTGAGGACCTGATTTGTCACTAGCCTTGTCTTCTTCCACTAATCTGCATCAGCCTTATACGATGTTGCCTTAACGTTGTTTACGTTTTGTATATGAAACTTTCGTAGAACCCTGCAGAGTTTACTTCGCAAATCCCGCGTGCAAACCGAAACCACTCTTCCGCCGACAACAGAAACATCGCCTGCCAGTTTGGTTAAAGGTTTCCAATTCATCGAAAGCATTATAAAAAGTCGGCCTACAAAGCTTATCACTGATTCAGTAGTTGAGACAGAAATGGATTTCACGTTGGCTTGTGACATAATGCTGGACTTGGAAGGCTCTATTCGCCCAGCCATGTATTTGGCTAGTGGACTGATGGCAAGAGGTTACAGGATCTCTATTATGTCGCCGTTAATGTCTCATGATGTAGAGAGGCAATTGCTTGAGAAAGGCATAAAACCAATAAATCTTCGAGCAAAACTCGCAGCCAAGAATCAAGGACTTTCCCTGCTGTGGTTTGAAACATGGGCCCGAGAAGCTTTTCTTGGATTGAACTCGAAACGCAGTAGAAGGTTAGACGCCACAGTGAATTTTTCTCATACTCTTGCAGTGCCGTCCGTGTTTTGGTATCTTCAAGGGCCAACGTCAACGGCTCTCAGAGACATGGAAGGGGAGCTCAGTGTGCCTTATAGGTTTGTTTATGAGATTCTAAAGCCGCTAATCAGGTATGCTGATGGGAAACTTGTTAAGGATATGAAAAGGAAATCGACTTTTCTTGTAGCCAACTCCAAGTTTTGTGCGTCCATGTATCGAAAATGGGGGATTGAAATCAACGACGTCATTTATCCTCCGATTGATTGTAAGATTTTTCAGCCAAATACTTCGAGTCCTTCATCGGATTATGCTTTGACCTATTTCGGCAAGGAAACAAAGTTCTCGCTGGTTAAAGCCGTAGCAGACTCAGGTATTACAATCAAGGCGTTTGGATCCAAGGCGCCTTTCATTCCTAATTCGCTTGTTGTTCATCCAAATATTGTTTTTTTGGGGCGAATTTCTACAGAGGAGCTTGTTGGGGTCTATTCGAATGCTCTTTTTACGCTGTTTCCCTTTACTCATGAACCTTTCGGCTATATACCGGTTGAGAGCATGGCTTGTGGCACACCAACGCTTACTTACGATGCTCAAGGCCCGAGTGAATCTGTTATTGACGGAAACACGGGCTGGTTGATCAAAGGAGATGAGGCGATCATTAGCAAAGCTACGGATCTGTGGAATCGAGGATACCCACAAAGCATTAGACTCAAATGTGTAAGAGAAGCGTCAAAATATGATAGGGAACCATATGTTGAGAAGTGGTTGAGGATTTTGGTCAAAGAAAACGCGAAAGAGAATCCTAGCCAAAATTGATGGCTAACCGCTATTTGTTGCTCCCAATCTTGAATCGCCTGTTGGCGAATCAGTGCGCATCTACGTTGAGCATTGATGGCAGTGAGACTTCTTTCGAGAGGGCGTCTAGGGGTAGGCAGCATTTGCCAGAGCTTAAGGCTGTCATGCCTGGATCTGGTTGACAGACACGTAGTCCATGGAAAGCATGGTTTCGTTTGAGATGCATCGACCCCTAAACTCGAGCTTGGTTGGCAGGTCAATTCTAAAATGCATTTCGAAACTCTGCCAGGTACCCAACCGCTCAAACTCTGTACCATTAACTACTCTCTGTGCTAGAGAGTAGTTTCCTTCTTCTGTAACTGCCTCCAAGATTGCTTGGCAAGTCTCATTCGTTGTACTGATCCTAAAGCTGACCGTGAAGTCGCCTGGATTGAGGTATGCGTAAGGGCCGAACCAGATGAGTGCATTGGAACTGTTTGGATCACTAGTTATGATTTTTCCAGACATGCTAGAGTAATCCCACCGAATTCTGCCCATAAGCGGGATCAATTGATTGTAGTTGTAGATGTCTTTGAATGGAGAGAAGTATTGAATAGACCCATTGTAGCCTTTTTGGAGCAGCATTATGCCATCTGAGGACGCCAGCAAACCATATTCACCGCTTTTCAAGAGTTTTGTTGTGATCTCGTCGGGCGTAGGCCCATAGATTCCCCATGTGAAAGTTGGCGACTTTGCGTCGACCAAGACGTAATCAACATCATAATCGAGGGGCCAGTTTAGGAAGTAGGCATGCAATCTCTGGCATACATGTGGGAATATGTCGTGTACTGTTGCGATTGACGCGTTGGGAGCTATGAAGCTTAAGACTTTATGCAACTCGCTGACGTGATTAAGGTCTGATGCGTTACTGATCGCATAAGGTCTTATGTTGCGCTTTGTGAATGCTGAAATTGCCACAGGGCTTATAGCAAGAAACAGTAATGTGTTAACAGCGAGCAGCACAGCTATGATCTTCTTTTCTGCGTCGGCTTTTCTAGCTAGTTTTTGAATTGATGGAAAGAGCTTTCTGAAGCCATAGATGGTCGCAATGAACATTTGCCCGAGCATGAAGGCTGAATACTGGTAGAATGGTTGATAGTAGGGTTGGTAGTCAGTAAGCAGAGCAGCGAGTAACCATGGAATGGACATTAGCAGCTCAATTGGGGCAAGCAACGGGAGAAACAATGTGGATGCGAACAGGAAAATCGTGAAATATGATTTCTCTATGGGAGTCGCCATAATCGTAATAGCTTCAAATGGATTACGGATGATGTTGCTTATGATCTCTGAGAAGTTGGCGCCCCAGTGTTCCCATCGTCCAGGTGCTCCTCCCGCTTTTAGAGGGTTAATCGTTTCTATGGTGTAGAGTGAAAGAAACAGGCACAATACACTTACTATCATTATTGTAGTCGGACCAACCATTCGCTTGGCTAGAGTTATTTTATCCTTTTTTGCACGCCTTGTTTCCATCGTTCTTCTTACAAAGAAGTATAATCCTAGTGGGAAAACGATGAATGGAGCAAACTCCAGTGTCATCAGTTCGAGCACAATGAAAGGGGCAGCCTTGATCCACTTGCCTTTTTCCAGATAGTAGAAAGAAAAAAGGATAAAGGCGGGCGTGAAGATTTCGAGATGGAAGTCAAAAGTGTTGACGCCATGGAGTGCGGGATTGAGTAGATAAGCGACGGCGAAAGCTAGACCGTAAATCTTGCTGTTCAGCTTGTCTCTTGCAAGCCAATAGAGCGGCAGTGCAGCTACAGCAAGTATGAATGACTGGAAGACAAGCAGCGTTTCAGGGGATTGGTACAGGGCATAGACTGGGAGTATAACGAAGAGTATAGGTGAGAA
>JBGPBD010000119.1:0-3349 GCA_041481045.1 Bathyarchaeia archaeon
ATGAAAAAGCGAATGAAATATACGAAAAAGCAGGAGACAAGCCTTCCCAAATGGGCATTTATGTGGAGCTCATTCGAACATATGTAGAGCTCGGAGAAACCGAAAAAGCTGGCAACCTGCTTGAGAGTCTGGAAAAGTTTGCTCTCGAAACTAAAGATGACCAACGCGTCGCCGACAAAGATGCGTTGCGAGCATTGCTTTTCCGTGCGCAGAAGAGATGGGATGAGTCAGTGAAGCTTTTTGAAAGGAGTCTTAAGGAATTTGAGGATTTGGGCGCGAGGCGGTGGAACATCTACGTATTTGCCAGACTGATTTTGTATGAATATGCTCGGGTCCTTCTTGAACGCGACCAAAACGGCGACAAGGAGAAAGCCCGCGACCTGCTCAATCAAGCATTGGAAATGTTCCAGAAAATGGGAGCCAAAAAAGATATAGAGAAGACAATGAAATTGGTCGAGGCCTTGCACCCTCCTCCAACACAAACGCGCAAGAAAGCAGTCGGCGCAGAGAGTTGTGAGTGCGCTGAGGTGCAGAGCAAAATCATAGCGACACCGAAGGAATTGAGGATCGGCGAGAGCCTTGAGTTGGAAATAGAGCTTACAAACGCACGCAAAAAAGGGGTCATTTTGCTGACCAAGATAACAGAAGCCATCCCAGAAGGTTTCGCAATAGCAAAGAAGCCTGAATTGTACCGCGTGGAAGGCAATTGCCTCAACATGAAGGAGAAGCGGCTTGGCCCACTGAAAACGGAGGAAGTGAAGCTCGTTCTGACACCAAAGATTCAAGGCACGTTCCAAATAAAACCAAAGATACTGTACATTGATGAGAGTGGCAAGGAGAAAACCCATGAGCCTAAGCCAATAAGCATTAGAGTCAAGGAACTTGGAATCAAAGGCTGGCTCAAAGGAGAAAGATAACCAGCAAACCAGTTTGCGGAATCCTTTGCGCGTACGCTAGTACGATTCTCTTTTCCAGATGTTGTAGCGGCATTGGCTCCAGCGGTAGCGCGCGCTGATCAAAGCAGGCTATTCTTCCCGTTTTTTCGAGATGTCCACTGTATCTTGTTATTATTTGATGCATGTGTGCGAAAGTTTTAAGAAATTCGGTCATGATTAGCCGTTGGCGAATAAACGTTGAGTGAACAGGTTTATCCTCCTCCCCCACCTCCTGAGAACCCCGTTCCCAAAGGGGGTGTTCACGGACCTGAAACGCGTTTCTTCGTTGGCGTAAGAAGACGCTTGGACGCTCTGGAGCAGTCCTTTCAGTTGTCGATGGGCAGAAGTCCGAAAACTGGTCTGATTGTAGCCCTAATCTTGGGAGCTACATTGAGCATAGTTATATCGATAGTCGTGCAACTTGCGACTGGATTGCCGACGACGGATTGGGTTCTTTTGGTGATTGTTGCGCCAATCACTGAAGAGCCCTTTAAAGCCCTGAGCATACTGCTCGTGGTTTTATTCATGTGGAGAACGATTCCTAATCGTCGGTGGGCAGCGGCACTGGGAGCTGCAACCGGAATGGGTTTCGCAATTGCCGAGACTGGCGTGTACGCAATTGGCGGTGCGGGTGCAGGGGCATTGCTAGCAAGAATCATAGTGGAACCGTTTATGCATCCTCTTTGGTCAGCTTTTGTTGCGATGGGGATCTTTGTTCTCCTGGCGAAAAAGCCGACTCGTGAGATTGCATCGTCAGTGTTGGGAATATTGTTCTTGTTCATGGGGCTATTTGCGCACATGAGCTGGAATGGCTTGTCTACGGGGCTTGCACCATCAATCGGGTATGGGGTTCTTGTAGTCAACCTGTTACTCGTTTTTCTCCCGTTCGCTGTAGTCTTGAGAGACTTGCTAGGTGGTCATTTCAATTTTCAAAACTTCTTTGAGCCTGTGCTGGAACCATCGACTTTTGCGCCGATCAGTCCGCCCCCGCCGCCACCGCCGCCTCCTCCATGAGAACGCAGGAAGCGTGCACACTGCGACATTAACAATGGCGTTGACGATGATGGCAAAGTAGGGGCAAAGAATAGCTTAGACTCAAGCGCAATTTGCCGTTGGACGTAGCGCGCATGTTTGTTCCTAAATTCGCTGAAGTGTAATAAGTTGAGTCCCGTACCTCCTTTTTCAGGGTGATAACTGAAGAGATACGAGACTCTTGAGACCTTGTTTGGCAAGGTCGATCTATCCTTTGCTGAGACAGTGCTTAGTGAGTCTTATTATCTGAAGGGTTCTCGGGGCAGGCCGCCGAGGAACCGGCCTGGCGTCTTCAAGGCGCACCTGCTCAGACAATTGAGACATATTCCGAGTGATAGGATGCTGGTCAGGCAATTGTGGAAGGATCCGCGGTTGAAGCGGCTGTGCGACATAGAAGCTTGTTTGCTATTTTGACATCGATTTCAGTCGGTTCCATAATTGCTCGATAACCTTCCATCCCTTTCTCCGCGGTATTCCACCAAAAAATGCTCCTTTCGAAAAACTCTTCTCACTTACACCATACACCCCGATCCAACCCTCCGTATGAACCATTATGCCATTTTGATTTGGCTTAAAGGACACCTCAAAGTATTTGGGAGCAGTTAACCCTAACCCGCCCGGGATCCCCATACGTCCTCTAATAAAATCGTCCCGTTCTTCGACCTTTTTTATTCCCTCCTCTTCCATCCAACGTAGTACCTCTTCCCTCACTTCCTGAATGTTTTTTCCAGATACTAACACTTCTTCCACAGTTCTACTCATCTTGCCATTACACCCCAACTCAGATTGAACGAATTTGAGTTGTTAACTCCTAATTTGTTTTGAGGATGCATTTATTCTTTAGGCGCGCACAGTGCGTATGCTTGTCCCTAAAATGGCTAAGAATGGTTTTGTGGTCTGCTTCTGCATATATGGTCTATGGATTCTCTGATGAGCCTATTTTGGCTGTGCCTAAGGAATAAAAACCATTTTGCACCAATTTCGGAACAAGCATGCGCGTCAGAGCTTTACATTTTCTCTGGTGCTAGCACGCCGATGAGGTTTAGAGTGTTTCGAAGTACGATTCTTACGGCGTCTGCTAGTGCGAGTCTTGCGTCGCTCAGTTCTCGTGGTTCAGCTTTTATCACTGGCAGCGCGTTGTAGAACGTGTTGAACTTGTCAGCCAAGCCATTAGCGTAGTCAGCGATCAAGTGTGGCTTAAGGTATTCGGCAGCCTCAATGAAAGTGTCCGGGAAGCTTGCCAGTGTTAGGATTAGTTCGTGTTCCAGTTTTTCGTTTAGCAACGTGTAGCCCGGTTTCTCAGGTTTTCTTTCTGCTTTGCGAAGGATGCTGCAGGCTCTTGCATGAGTGTATTGAATGTAGGGTGCACTGTTCTTTTCGAA
>JBGPBD010000120.1:0-3337 GCA_041481045.1 Bathyarchaeia archaeon
CTTTTCAGGCTGGATTCCGGTTTTGGTTTCTTCTCGTTTTGCTTTTCTTTTCTTGAAGAACTCGACTGCTGTTTGTGGAAAAAGCGCGTAGGTTATCTTGTCTTCTTCGCTTTCGATGTAAGGTTTCACGTCTTCCGGGATCTTGTTGAGCCCTGGCTCCAGGAGGTCGGCGGGTCTTGTTGTTATGGGTTTCTCGTCGCCTATGATTTGCTTCTTCACCTTGGGGTCAATCGCGGCTGGTGGTTTTCCATACAGGCCTTTCACGTAATCTTTTATTTCTTTGGGCACGATGCTGTAGCGTTTGCCGGAGATGACGTTGAACACGGCCTGAATGCCAACGAGCTGGCTCGTAGGCGTGACAAGCGGTGGGTATCCTAGTTCTTTTCTGACTTTGGGTACTTCTTCAAGCACTTGGTTGAGCTTGTCTAGGGCTTTTTGTTCGCGGAGCTGTTCGAGGAGGTTGCTGAACATTCCGCCTGGGATCTGGTGGACTATTATTGAAGCGTCCACCCGTTCGGCTTTTGGGTCTATAAGCTTCAAAGGGTCATAATATTTCTCGCGCAGTTCGCGGAAATACGCGGCAATTTCGCTTAACAAAGTGAGGTCCAAGCCTGTGTCGTACGGCGTGTCTTTGAGTGCGGCTACAACGGACTCGACTGGTGGCTGGCTTGTGCCCCCCGCTAAAGGCGAGAATGCAGTGTCAAGAATGTCGACGCCTGCCTCGCAGGCGCGCAGATAGGTCATCATTACCATTCCGCTTGTGCTGTGGCTGTGCAAGTGGACGGGTAAGCCTACTTTTGCTTTCAGTGCCGTTATCAGCTCATAAGCCGGTTGCGGCGCTAGCATGCCTGCCATGTCCTTTATGCAGATTGAGTCGCATTGGAGGGCAACTAGTTTTCTGGCGAATTCTACGAAGTGCTCGACGGTGTGCACTGGGCTTATTGTGTAGCAGATTGTGCCTTGGGCATGTTTGCCTGTTTTTTTGACTGTTTTGATGGCAACTTCCATGTTTCTGATGTCGTTTAGAGCGTCGAAGACGCGGAAGATGTCTATGCCGTTTTCAGCTGCTTTTTCAACGAATTTGATTAGTACGTCGTCTGGATAGTTCCTATAACCGACCACGTTCTGGCCTCGGAGGAGCATTTGAAGCGGTGTTTTCTTGACGTGTTTTTTGAGTTGGCGGATGCGTTCCCATGGGTCTTCAGCTAGATATCGTATAGCGACATCGAAGGTGGCTCCGCCCCAAGCTTCAAGCGAAAAGAAGCCGACTTGGTCTATTTTTTCGGCTATTTTGAGCATGGTTTCGGTGCTCATTCTTGTAGCCATGAGGCTTTGATGAGCATCTCGGAATGTTGTGTCCGTGATTTTTACAGGTTTAGTGGCAGGCGTCTGAACCCCTTCTACATTCATGTTGAACTTGAGAGTAGAAAATTGTAGGTCGAGGCGTATTAAATCGTTTGTGCTGTCAGAAATGGCATATTAATAGTGAGATAGTCAATCGTGAGGATTTATCTGTGTGCGCGCTCTTCGACTTGAATCTTCGACTGCGTCTAACGCGAGAATAGGCTGCCTTTTGGTTTTTTGAACTGTTCGGAGAATTTAGTGCCCTTTTGCATTTCCATCCATATACGAAAATGCTCAACTGCTTTCTCGTCCAAATGCTTTCTGATGGTTTCAAGCAACTCTACTACGTCAAAGGGTTTCAAAATGTATGCATCAGCGCCCTCGTTAACCGCCTTGATAGCGTTCTCTAAGGATGGAAAGCCTGTTATGATTATCTTGACCATTCTGGTTTGTCTCTCCTTCAGCCTAAGGAGGAGCTCAATTCCCTTCATGTCAGGTAGCTCGATGTCAATCAGGGCTGCGTCAAAACAGTCTTTTTCAGTGGCTTTAAGCGCTTGCTTGCCGTTTTCGACAGTTTCAACCAGGTATCCTTCATGGCTTAGGATTGAAGAAAGGGTCTTTCTCACCCCGGCGTCGTCATCGACAACTAGGATGCTTTCATTCAATCACTACACCACCGCTTTCTAATGCGTTGTATCCTTGCATTTTGGCTGGATAAAGCTCTTATGAAGTAGGGATATGAGTTACAGATCTTTTTTGTTTCGACACAGAAACCAGTTGGCGCGCCCTAAACCCAGAAATAGCCTTACGTTCTTGAACGAAGCCCTTCCTTCTTTCACACGAGCTGAAGCGACCTATATCCCAGATGCGAAGAGACTCAAACGTTATTTGCTTCCTCAGCCAATAGAATACACTGGACGTGAGTCGTATGGATTCGAGGAAGCTTTTTGAATATAGCCAAGTGCTTCGGAATCGATACCTAGAGCAGATTGCTAAACTCCCTTGGGAAGAGGTTGTGAGAAGCCGTGGGGCGAGTTTTGATTCTCTGCGGAATATCTTCTTGCACACTGTTGACGCTGAAGATAGGCTCATCAACTACGTCATTCCTGGAAGAACTGAGGATTGGGTCTCACGGAGCCCAGACGAGTTTGGTAACATCGATGCAGTTAGAATGCATGCACTGGAAGTTGAATCAAAAGCGAAAGCCTCTGTGGCGGACATGAAGCCTGAGGAGCTTGAAAGGAAGGTGGAGATAACGAGGCCAGGAACGCCAAGCACACTCGTTCGGGTGGAGGACGTTTTGGTCCACGCAGCGCTTGAGAATATCCATCATTTTGGGGAGCTGATTGCTCTCCTCTGGCAGATGGACTTGGAACCTCCCCACATGGGATGGATAGGCTACCTTCAAAGATGAAGCGAGCACGCATGTATTAACTGCAGTTTCGTGAACAGCACCTGTGATGCTACACAGAGGAATGGGGTTTCCGCAGACAAGCCAGAATCCTACTGAAGCGAGGAGCAACTAACTGACCTGGCGCTTGAATGCATGGTTAGTTGTGACAGATCAATGTGCGCAGGCGCTGGCAATTCTCCGAGTCGCGCGTGCCGAGTAGAGGTGCGTCTGATGAAACAGAGCTGGAGATGCCGTTTGGCTATGGAGGAGGTGGTGGGGGCTGGACTTCCCTTCCCTCTCTTCGTGCGTTGATTGATGCTAATATAAGGGTCAAAATGAGCACGATTATGCCTGCCGCTATCAGAGGCCTATATTCTAGGTATGTTACCCACGATGGGGTCTGAGGCGGAGGTATTAAGCCTTCTGGAAGCATAACATATGGTATGCTGGTGGGCAGCTGGATCGTCAGGTTGTATTCGCCTTTGTAGAGCATTATGAGCGCATTAACGTCTAGGGTCGACGGAAAAACGATTTCGTTTTTGGATGAGGCGGGGTACATAAGTTCGGGGCCATTTTGGGTGTTTGGCGAGCTTGCATGCC
>JBGPBD010000121.1:0-3278 GCA_041481045.1 Bathyarchaeia archaeon
AATGTGAAATCTATAACGTTGTATGCTTTTTCCACTGAGAACTTCAATCGTTCAAAAGATGAAGTTGTAGAAATAATGCGCATTGCCTGCGAAAACCTACAGAAGATAGTAACGGATGAGCGCATACACAAAAACCGGATACGAGTGAAAGTTATAGGAAGGGTTAACCTGTTGCCTGAGGATTTGCAGCAAGTGATCAACAATGTTGAGAGGACAACACGGAACTATGACGAACACTTTCTGAACTTCGCCTTCGCCTACGGTGGAAGGGCAGAAATCGTTGATGCAGCACGGAAAATCGCCGAGGAAGTGCGCGATGGAAAACTGGACCCTGAAAAGGTTGATGAAATGATGTTCGAGCGACACTTGTACACTTCGCATCTTCCCAAACAGGATCCCGATCTTATTATCAGGACCTCGGGGGAGGAAAGGTTGAGCGGCTTCCTATTGTGGCAGTCTGCCTACAGTGAACTCTGCTTCTTGGATGTTTATTGGCCTGACTTCCGCCTTATAGACCTGTTGCGAGCTGTAAGAACCTTTCAAAAACGCAAAAGACGCTTCGGTGGGTGAGGCTAAGCTCTTTTCTTAGCACTTGCTATGGAAAGCACGTCTCTATCCTTGAGTACGTAATCTTCTCCAAGCCTCTTTCTTTCCCTAGCTTCAACTGCATAGATGAAAGCCTCACCAAGTTCTGTGTGAATTATGTAGGCAAGTTGGCGTGCTGTTGTTCCGTATGGTACAAGATACGCGTCAGGGAGGACTCTTCCGCTATGGTCTGCTAGGTGCTCTAAGTCTTCAACAGGATAAACCGTTATCATGTTTAAGAGCTTATAGAAAGCCGTGTTGACGGCTTCCTGAACTCCAGTGGACCCAAAGTGCAGCAGGATCTCCCTCACAGTTTCTAATGCGTTAAGCTGACTCTCACTTAATTTTTCTGGTTTGAGGACTTTGAAGTTGCAGTCCCCCGGTCTGTAATCTATCAATTGCTTCTCAGCAGCTCTTCTCAAGACGAGTTCTGCCTCTGCACAGCATGGAATGACAGTGTAATCTGATTTCTTTAGTTTCTCAAAGTTTTCTTCAGCACATGGCACATCCATCTTGTTCGCTGCAATTATCATTGGTTTGGCTATGTGTCTTAGCGTGTCCACGAATCTTAGGAAGTCATCTTCGCTCCAACTCGTAAGTTTGTCGGTGTTCAACCCTGTTCTTCTCGCCGCTTCAAGAATGTGACTTCTCTTTATGGAAAGACCGCTTAGTCGCTCCTCAAGCATCGAGAAAAGGTCTTTTGATTCTGCTTCAACGGTTCTAGCGATTTTCGGCCAGTCTTTCTTGAGTATGTTTGCCATCCACATTGTTATCTCATGCTCTAGGAACTTGACATCTTCCAGTGGGTCATGCCCGCCTGGTTTGCATAATCTTCCCTCGCTGTCAGTTCCTCCAGATGCATCTACTATGTGGATTAGAACGTCTGCCTTGCGAATCTCGTCCAAGAACTGATTCCCCAATCCCCTACCTTCCCAAGCTCCTGGCACAAGTCCAGCGCAGTCGATGAATTCCACTGGAATGAGGCGTACTCCATCTAGACAAAGCGAATTTGATGGATTATCTTTGACGTTAAAATCCTCATGGACGCAGGGTGTTCTTACATATCCTACGCCTCTATTCGGCTTGATTGTCGTGAACGGATAGTTTGCAATTTCAGCCGGCGCCAACGTCGACGCGCAAAAAAAGGTCGATTTTCCAGTGTTGGGTTTTCCGACTATGCCCAGCATTTTTGAGTATGACTTCTGCATTTGCTTCCCTCAAAATCTCAGTTGCTGCTTTCGCGCAATAGATTGTATTTGTTTAGTATTCTATTGGCAATGGCTCTATATTGTTTTTGCTAAAGTGTTGATGATGCATGATTTGTGGTAAAATAGTGTTTTCGGACCTTAATTATAGAAACAACCTGAAAACGGTCATAAAACAATATAAAAGTGTCACGGTCTATAAGACGTGAACCAGTGTGAAGGGTTGTGAAAACGTTGGCCCAAAACTTAACGAAAGAAAAGCTCGCTGAACTGTACCGAAAAATGGTTGAAATTCGCTTGTTCGAAGAAAAGGTCTTCGAACTCTATGGTCAAAACCTCGTTCCAGGCACAATTCACCTCTATGTTGGCGAGGAAGCTGTTGCCGTGGGCGTCTGCAGCACACTTGGAGAGGGCGACTACATTACGAGTACGCATAGGGGACATGGTCATTGCATAGCGAAAGGGGCAGACCTGAAAAGGACTATGGCCGAAATCTTGGGGAAGAAGACTGGCTATTGCAAGGGCAAGGGCGGTTCAATGCACATAGCGGATTTCAACGTAGGTATGTTGGGTGCGACTGCTGTTGTGGGTGCTGGCTTGCCGATTGCCGTCGGTGCAGGATTGTCAGCCAGACTCAGAAAGACTGACCAGGTCGTAGCCTGCTTTTTCGGCGAAGGCGCCTCAAACCAAGGGACATTTCATGAAAGCCTTAACATGGCATCCACGTGGAGGCTGCCCGTGATCTTCGTTTGCGAGAACAACCTCTATGCTATGGGAACTCGACAGTCCAAAGCGATGAACGTCGAAAGCATTGCCGATCGGGCTGCGGCGTATGGGATCCATGGTAGAACAGTTGATGGCAACAATGTTTTGGCCGTTTACGAGGCGACATGTGAAGCTGTTGAAAGAGCGAGAAGAGGAGAAGGGCCGACGCTCATTGAATGCAAAACCTACAGACATAAGGGACATTCCCGCGTTGATCCAGCGAAATATAGGCCTAAGGAGGAGGTTCAAGAATGGCTTCGAAAGGATCCTGTCAAGAGCTTCAGGGAACATCTTACTCGCGAACACTTACTCGCTGAGATGGAGCTTGAGTCTATTGAGAAGGAAGCAGCAGCCAGAGTTGACGATGCAGTAAAATTTGCCTTGGAAAGCCCCTATCCCGCGCCGGAAGAAGCTTTGGAGGATGTCTATGCCTAAAGGTAGGGTTTGAACGTGAGAAAGGTGACATATCGTGACGCGTTGCGCGAAGCGTTGAGGGAGGAAATGGCCAGGGACCCTTCAGTCTTTTTGCTTGGGGAGGACATCGGCAGATGTTGGGGAGGAGCTTTCAAGGTTACTGAAGGTTTGGCTGAAGAGTTCAGCGAGGAAAGAGTGAGGGATACTCCTATATCCGAATCGGCGATTGTCGGAACCGGTGTCGGTGCAGCGATTACGGGGATGCGACCTGTTGTGGAGATAATGTTCGGAGATTTGACCTCCTTGGCG
>JBGPBD010000122.1:0-3222 GCA_041481045.1 Bathyarchaeia archaeon
CGCAAGCTTCTGACCTTCTTGCCTGCGCTTGTGAGGCTTCTGAAAACTCTCCCGCGATGCTGTTTCTCACATATCCAGTTGATGTTAGCGTCGGCTTTGATCGCAGGGTGGCTTGGGTCAACCATTATCACTTCAAACCATTTTGACCGTCCATCCTCACCGACCCAGTAGGAGTTCAGAACCTCCAAATTTGGAAACTTCCTGCCTACTCTTTCTTCACCTATGAGCTTCATACTCTTGCCGACCTTGAACTTCTTGACACCCATCCTTTTCGGTCTTCTTCCCGACCGTGGCCTCTGCTTCCTCATTCCTCATCTTCTAACTCGGACACGGGCCATCACGAAGCCCTGTTTGGCCTTGTAACCCAGCTTTCTAGCCCTGTCTAGACGCGTGGGCTTATCTATCCGCGTGATCGTTGAGTCTCTACGCCATTCCACAAGTCTCTTACGCATCAGAGCGTCAACAAACGATGCCTCAGGCTTGGCCCAAGCCTCTGCTATGTACTTGTAAGCCATTATCTCATCTCATGTCATCTTTGATTACGGTTCAGCCTCAACGGCTACATCCCAGCGGACCGTTGATCCGCCAGTGGCTTGAGTGATAGGACTGAGCCGCAAGATAAACTTTTCCAGAACGACCATAGGCAATTTGGTGCGACTCGGATAGCTCTGAAGGTCCTTATCTGGACAATAACAGCGAGGCTGAGCAGATTTCCCATTATTCAGGTTGATAAGACGCACATTGGTAGTACCCTTAAATTGATCAATTATTGATTCGCTTTGGTTTGTTCATTCAGCTATTCTTGACTTTGCCTCTTTGAACAGATGCTTTGTTTGTATCCTCCACTTCTCGAAGGTTTCAGGATTTTGTGGATAACTCTTGTAGTGTACTTTAACCTGCCTCATCATGCTTACGGTCAGCCGAAGTTTGTTTAGAAACCTCAGGTTCTTCAAACCTTTAAACACGCGTTTGGCAGTTTCAGTGATATTCAGGTGGAAGTCGTCGCCTAAGCCAGCTTTCAAGACGTCCTCTTCGGTGAGAAGCTTGTAATTCATGCCATAATTCAGATCTTTATCTCGAGACGAAATGAGTAATAGACGGAAAATATCCAGCCCAGCTTGCTTTCCGCCATATAATTCCATGTATTTTCGATTGTATGGCCACAGTGTCTTTTTGCTGACGTCTCCATTCTCTAATGCCTCAACTATCGTCTTTCCAGCCAAGAAACCGCTGAGCATCGAGGGCCCAATCCCTCCACCATGGATTGGATTAACCATGCAGGCGGCATCACCTGAGACTAGGACACCGTTCCCAACCATGTTGTCCAATGGCCTGCGAGTTGGGTCATACCAGGCGCCAGCATTCAGAAGAAGGGATCCTTCAAACAGCGGCTTAGGCAAGATATGTTTGTAGAATTGAGCCTTTGGGTTTGGAAACTTGCCACGCATGCAGATCCCCAAGCCCGCGTTGACCCTTGCCCCTGTCTTCGGAAAGATCCACGTGTAGCCACCAGGCGTTGCTTCTTGGTTGAGGTAGATTTCACAATACTTTGACTCTCTAAATTCCTGCCTTAGCTGTCTGATCTCACGATAGCATGCTTCGACATCTTCGTTCGCAACTTCAGCTTCAATGCCGATGCTTTCTGGAAGCTTCCGTCTCACAACAGCCATAAAACCGCTAGCATCAACGATCACCTTGCCCTCCAGACGAACGTTCTTGCCCGTTTTCGAGTTCTTGCCAGAAACGCCCGTCACATACCCCCTGTCGATTATGGGTTCTAAGCACTTCGTTGAATCAAAAAGCGTTGCGCCTGAATCGATTGCCTTGTTCAACAGCCACTGTCCAAAAGCGTGCCGGTTCAGCATGTAACCTACGAAATCTTCATGTTCAATAGTAAATATCGTCTCCAAGTTGGGCGAGTATATCCTGATGCCTTCTATTCTCTTTTCCAACTCTCCACTCTGTGGCTTCTCCAAACTCACGGCTTTGAGATGATGCTCTCCCAAGGCATCGCCACAAATCTTCTCCCCGATTTCACCTATCTGCTTATTCTCGACTAGACAGACCTTCAGACCTCTTTCAGCTGTTGTCTTGGCAGCCAAGCAACCTGCTGTGCCGGCGCCCACCACGATAACGTCAAACTTCAATTTCAACCATCCGGATATGATGTATTATTCGTACCTAGTTGTATTGGTAAACCCTTATAAATTGTGAAGTGAGCTGTCATACACTTGGTGTGGACCAACGAACACACGTTTGACTCTCGGAGAAGAAGTGCGCAAGCTTGTTGAAGCGCGCATAAACCGCACATTAGAGGGAATAGAGGAAACACTCGAGTGCATAATTGAAAAGCAAGAAATAAGCCTCGAAGACTTGAAAAATGACCTTCAGAACCTTGAAGAAAGCTTCATTTTGCTTTCTCAAAAGTGGAACCTTGAAATACTCTACACTTTGTTCTTCAAGAATACCACAAATTTCAGCCAGTTGAAGAAGATTCTCAGCGTCAACTCGCGAACGTTGTCTGACAAACTGAAAATTCTGGCAAAACACGGATATGTTGAAAGAAGGGTGAAGACGACTCCCCCTTTAAGAGTGGAATATGCACTTACGGCAAAAGGGAAAGACATTGTATTGTTAGCATTGCCATTGCTGTATTATTCAAGCAGCTCATTTTCGTCTTAACTATGTGCACATTGGATTTATATGAATTTAGAATTCATATTAGAAAGTCATAATCATTTAATATGTTATGGGCCAAACCATGGAACAACTTTGAAACAAATGTGGTGCAAAAGAAATGATGAAGAAAACCTCAGTAAAGAAGGAAATTGCCTACACTATTGATTTGACGAAGATAGACGGCGATGGCGCTTTTCCATGCCCGAAATGTGGAACTGTAATATCTCCAGACGATGAGACAGAGGATACCTACCAAATCGTAGAAACAAAAGTCAGAAATGATGAACTTGCAGAATTAGTGCTAACCTGCAAGAAATGCCGAACGGCCATGAAGCTGACAGGCTTTTTGTCACATTCTGAACTTTAAATTAGGAAAACTGCCCTGCTAAGTCGCTTCTATCCTTCAGATCTTCTATTCACATTAGCAAAAGCAGCCACTAGGAATCAACGAAAAGGAACCCTATAGCATCCTTTCAGCCTTCTAACGCGTTCTAGGTGGAGAAAAACTCAACAGTGGGTCAATGGGAACAAACGTTGAATAAC
>JBGPBD010000123.1:0-3212 GCA_041481045.1 Bathyarchaeia archaeon
AGACAGAAAAGAATGAGAGAAATCGTGCTCATCATCTTGGCAAACGGAAAAGCAAAATATCAACTCCTTGAGGACCAGCTCAAGCTGTCACGCTCAACGTTGTCATCATACCTCAAGTACCTAGTGAGCAGCAACATCCTCGCCAAGGATAAAATCGGCTACAAAAACCTCTACACGATTCGAGACGAAGACAGAGTCGCAAAAGTGTTGATAGCGTACAAACCCAGCTTCCTAGATAGACTTGTGGACAACGCACTAGACATCTGGATGGAAACACACTTTCGCAAAGAGGAACCTAAGCCCACATGAAGTGTTTCGGTTTTCGTCCTAGTCCGTTTCATGGTTTTGTCCGTCGCTTCTTATAAGCAAAGAATGAGACGTTTGGAATTGGAGGTCGAAAACAAGTCGGCAAAAACTATTCTTCAAAGGGGCTCGTCAAGGTCTGAAGCAACTTGAAGTTTTTCTTCTCCTCTCCTTTCTCCTCTTCGGCTGTTCCAGACCTTTCCGGGAACCCAAGAAGAAAAGGGCTGTGCCGACACAAGCTAGGGTGAAGAAATATGGACACACAATTGCTGATCGAAGAAAGACATGTTCTACTGAAGAGTGAACTTGGCGAAAAATTGCATGAGAAACATGTCTTAGAACTGGAGATTAGCAGACAGTTCGAGGAACTAAAGAAGTTGGAGATTTCTCTTGAAAAAAGCGCTCACATCGCAGTAACTGATGAACAGCGATGATTTGTTGTTGTTCTGCCTGAAACCACTAGGTGATACAGGTAAACAACAGGGAAGTTTAGATTAGTATGCATCAACATGAAGATGAAACCGAACACGGGCATGAAAGCCAATCGACAAGCAAAAGCCACGTGCTAACGATGGCACTCTGTTGCATCCTTCCCTTGGTTGCAATAGTATCACTTTTGGCAATCTTTCCTGGAAGCCCCTACTTGATTTTCTCTGCTGTTCTTCTATGCCCTTTATTTATGTCTCTGATGATGTTGCCAGACTGGTTGCACAGGAAAAAAGAAGCGGCGAGAAAAGCATGGGCACTCAAGCCAGTAGGGAAAGCATCGAGGAAGAACTAACATACAGCTTCTTCAGATTCCAGTTCTTGACATGTGTTTCTTCGACCATGATGAGAGCAAATAAAAAATGAGCAGGGTGAGAAGATGAGTTATGTAGAACGACCCACTGTTGCAGTGATTCTGTCGATCATAGGCGGAGTATTAATGCTCGTTGGCGGAAGCATGGCTTTCATGATGCTTTCATACAACAACGGCGGATTTGGAATGATGAGCGGGTTCGGCGGTATGATGGGAGGTGTCAGGGGCATGATGGACGACGTAGGCTTCCCCTACGCTATGTTGGACGGATTGATGCTCGTGAGTTTAGTGTCGGGAATTCTAGTGATTGTCGGCGCTGTGATGATTGACATACACCCATCCCAAAGTAGGACATGGGGGATAATAGTGTTAATCTTTTCCATAGTCAGCTTCGTCGGAATGGGAGGCTTCTTGATAGGAGCAGTCTTAGGAATAGCTGGCGGAGCACTAGCGCTAAGCTGGAAAGCAAAACCCAAAGCGTAGAAAACATAACACACGCATGTTCGCTAACAGGCTCTTCTGTAAAAGACAGGCTCCATTAAATGCTCTTTCTGAATGCATTCTCAATCTTAGACACGGGATTTTCTTTTTACCATTTACACTGCTTCCTTGCCCCAATTTCCATGCCCTTCACATGTTGTGTACCCGATATGATTGGGAATTCCAGAAAAACTGGAGTTGTTACGCATTGTTACACATAAATTGTTACAAAAGTCCATCAAAAACCGTTAAGTCTCCTATTGCGCGCTTCAGTGCTGCTTTCATGCCAGACTGCATGACCTTCAATCTTGCCGTTTTCTCTCCAAACAACGAGCTGAAGAATATTGCCCTTGATAGAATCTTCAAGCATTTCAAGAAGTCTATCATGATTGAATCCTTTAAACTCTTGACTGTATCCATTTCTACTCCAATATTCCCTGGATTCTTCAGATTCAGGATCACACCCGACCTCAAACCTCAAGGACTAGCCATCTGCCTACACCTTTGATTGCTGAAGCTTCTGTTCTCTCTTCCTTAGTTCACTGCAAAGATACTCCACTTCATTGCCGAGTTTCGGCGTGCTCCACTTCTTTCTACCACCTTCAAGCACAGGTTTCACCTTCTCCCATTGAGCATTAACTTGCCCGTAGGAAAGAGGTATCATGTCAGCGTCTATGAGCCCTTTCTTCAGAAGCATGCCCAGTTGTTGAAGGAACACGTACACCTCGTTTAACTCAACAGATCCATATTCTGTTAAGTAGTCATCATAGTTCAGGGCTTTCCTTTCTTGGACTTTCTGCCAAGCCTCCAGCCAGTCCTTGCTGACCATTATTGAATAGAGTCTTGTGAGAAGGTCCGTCTTTCTTATCTTAGTCTGATGCCTAATCTGCAGCGCATAATAACTGACCCCAGCTACAACGCTTGCAGAAGCAATGGCAATAGAAACAGTTTGTATGTCAACCATTCTTCACACCTGTCTGCTGAAGCGTCTGTTCTCTCTTTTTCATTTCATTGTAGAGGTATTCGAACCATTCAAATGTGTGTGGGTCGTGATACTCCTTTCTCATGCCTTCCACCATAGGTTCCATCTTCTCCCACGTCATAGTAACGGGAAGAAGTTGATCAATTAGAGAAGCGTCTACGAGCTTGTTCTTAAGAAGAACTCCAACTTGCTCGTAAAAGTTGCCTATCATCGTGAAGGACATTGGAATCTGATTTTTTGAAATGAGTTTCCCATACTTTTTTTTGAAGTCGTCGTAGTCTTTGAACTCAGAATCAACGACATCTACAGATGCTTCTATGAATTTACTGTTTGTAGAGATATCATAGGAGAGCTTGGTTACAAGGTCCGTTTGTCTTATCCTGCTCTGATGCCTAATCTGCCACACGTAGTAGATGGCTGCCAATGTAATACTTGCAGAAGCAATTGCTATGGAAATCGTCTGTATGTCAACCACTATTGACACCTTCATTGACTAGTTCTTTCGGTTCGGCTATAACTTTTCCGCACTTCGTCGTTTTGGGTTTGGTTTGGGATAGAACTTTACCCGCAAACCCTCGCATCATTATTTAATGGAGGTACCTTCTTAACTTAAATTAGGGTCCACAAATTAAACTGGCGAGGAAATTC
>JBGPBD010000124.1:0-3196 GCA_041481045.1 Bathyarchaeia archaeon
AGCGCCGTATCCCGCCAGTTCCTTAGCGTAGTTACTCGTCGAGTCCACCTCCTGCAGGAAAACAAGCTTCCTTCCGAAACGCTTCGTGCGCAAGCCGTCCTGAAGCCTGCTTGCGTTCATCTTCGATAACATGCCTTTCAGCTCTCTCACTTCTTCAAAGTAGGTAGCGTGCTCCAGCATGGAAAAAGCGAGCTATTTCATTACCAGTTCTAATAGAACGCCACGAGTGCTTTTCGGGTGAACGAAGGCGATTTTCTTTCCTTCCGCACCAACCTTCGGCTTCTCGTCGATCAGCGTCACGCCATTTTTCTTGAACTCCTCAAGCGTCGCCTCAATATCGTTAACTTTCGCTGCAACGTGGTGGATACCTTCACCGCGACTTTCAAGAAACTTTGCAATTGTGCTATCCTTGTCAAGCGGTTCCAGCAACTCGATGCTAGTCTGGCCACCTGTAGAAAACAACGCCACTCGGACCTTTCGCTCAGCCAAAACATGAACGCCCTCAAGCTTGAAACCTAAAACATCGCCATAAACCTTGATGGCCTCATCCAAATTCCTCACTGCTATGCCCACATGATCCATGCCAACAAACATCAAGCTTCAACTCCATCACAGAACGTTATGGGCAATGTGAATACATCATAAAAAAGCTTTCTAACCATGTGCATCCTGCCCATTTTCCCTTAAATATCGCAGAAGAGACCAATAACTCAAGAGTCGTGGCTCTCAACGAGCGGGCAGGAATGAGCGTGGCAAAAGTGAAAAAGAGGAAATGCATGGATCATCTAGCTATGGAGTGCCCTACGCCAGACGAACCTTGTGTCTTCACAAAGACAGATAAGCCGAAGAGCATTAAGCAAATGAATTGAGCTGTCAAGGAATGTGCAAACATGGAAAAAAGCATGAAAAGAACACATGCCACCAAGCTTTCGACGCAGTCAGCAAAGCTCAGTGATCTGATTGAGTTTCAGGAAGCATCAGTAGTAAGCCGAACCCTAATTGACAAGAAGGCGGGCACCGTAACCTTGTTCGCGTTCGATAAGCAAGAACGACTGAGCGAACACACCGCACCATATGATGCGTTAGTCGAGATCATCGATGGCGAAGCAGAAATAACCATCTCAGGTAAGGCAAACCACTTGAAAGCAGGAGAAATGATCATAATACCAGCCAACCACCCGCACAGTTTGAAGGCCACAGAAAAGTTCAAGATGCTCCTAACGATGATCCGGTCCTAGACACGCCGCTTTCATCGCCTATCTACTACGTCAATGAAGTTCTTCAGAATCTGGCTTCCATGCTCAGTGTCATTCACTTCAGGATGAAACTGAACACCATAAAACGGCTTCTTCACATGCTTTACTGCCTGAATCCTACAGTTATCAGACAATGCCAGGATTCTGAAGTCCGGTACATCCTTCACTTCATCGTTGTGTGACTCCCAAACCAAGAACTCTCTAGGCAATCCCTTGAAAAGGTCATCCTCCTCGATGATTTTCAATCTTGAAATGCCAAATTCTGGAACTTCAGCAGGTCCAGCTTTCCCCCCGAAGTGGATGGCCATCAACTGCATGCCAACACACTCACCAAGAATGGGACCATTGAAATGCTCAAAATAGTCAACGCAGTTGCCCAGTTTTGGACACTCCCAAGCGACGCGGGGAGCCCCTCCACTTAGTATTAAGGCGTCAGCATCAACCTCGTTTACAGGCGTGGTATTAGGGATAATCTTCGTAACGCATCCAAGCTCTCTCACGACTCGCCAGATCCTATGGGTCCATTGACCTCCATTGTCGACAACGTAAACCTTGATGGGCTCACTCATATTCAATCGTCCCCGGCGGCTTGTTCGTAATGTCAAATACTACCCTGCTGACGTCGTCCTTCAGCGTGTTGGTGATCCTGACTGAAATTCTCTCCAGCACTTCATGCGGAATCTTGGAGTAAGCAGCACTCATCCCATCTAAACTCTCAACGGCGCGAACCACAACAACGTACCCGTAAGCTCTCACATCACCGTGAACGCCGACAGCTTTGCATGGCAACAAAACCGCGAAGTACTGCCAAGGTCGACTCATCCTGCCACTTGCCGTAGCCTTTTCAATTTCTTCCTCCACTATGGCGCAAGCCTCGCAGACGATCATTGCACTTTCAGGCGTTGCTTCACCGATAATCCTCACAGCCAGACCAGGTCCTGGAAATGGTTGACGCTCATAAAGCTCCGCAGGCAAACCCAACGCGCGGCCGACAACTCGAACTTCATCCTTGTAAAGATCTCTTAGGGGCTCGACAATCTCAAACTCAATTTTCTCAGGCAAGCCTCCAACGTTGTGATGAGACTTGATCCTGTCTCTCAACCCGCCTCCACTCTCTATCCAGTCCGGCGCAATGGTTCCCTGAACAAGGTATTTCGCACCTTCCTTCCTGGCGACTTCCTCAAAAATTCTAATGAACAATTCGCCGATGATCTTGCGTTTTTGTTCTGGATCAAATACCCCTCTCAGCTTCTGATAGAATCGTTCCTTGGCATCAACAACAAGAACGTTAACGCCAAGTTTTCTCAGTAATCTTTCGTTATTCACTATTTCATTCTTCCTCATATAACCAGTGTCAACCAGAACACATAGAAGATTCTCACCAATGGCCCTCTGCACCAAAATCGCAGCTGTAGTGGAGTCAACGCCGCCAGAAACGCCAACTATAGCCTTACCTCTTATCCTGTCTTTCAATTTGCTGGCGGATTCGTCAATGAACTTTTCGGCGTCGAACATGAACTCCACAACCTACAGAGTCAATACGGGATATAAAAATCTTGTAAGACAATGCGCACGCTAGGATCTTCACTGCATTGACAAACATGGTGATCGGGCTGGACGTTAGAAAAACTATAAAACATAGGTCATAGCCTAAATTAATCTTCAAAAATAGGTGAAACTGATGGAAAAGTTTACTCACGACGTCGTTATCGTCGGAGCTGGTCTCACGGGGCTCAGGGCTGCAGTTTCGGCTGCTGAGGTCAACAGCAAGCTGGACATAGCAGTGCTTTCTAAGCATCACCCCTTGCGTTCACACTCCGTTTGTGCCCAAGGCGGAACGGGGGCTGTGACGAACGAAAAGGACTCGTTCGATCTGCATGCTTATGACACTGTGAAAGGCGCTGATTTCCTTGCGGATCAGGACGTTGTGGACTTCTTTG
>JBGPBD010000125.1:0-3181 GCA_041481045.1 Bathyarchaeia archaeon
CCGTAGTCGCCCAGGACATACCCGACAAAGTGGTTGCTGTAGGAGTTCCTGCGAAGCCTATCAAACAGGTAGAAGAACCTCGAAAATGAATCCGCGAAAGAAACTGCTAGTCAGAGACGTTGCTAAATTCATAGAAGAAATCGCGCCGTTGAAATACTGTTTACCAGGCGATAGAAACGGATTAGAATTCGGATCGCTAGATAGCAAGGTGAGAGGTATTGTTACATGCTGGTCGCCTACTTTGATGGTGATCGAAAGGGCTGTTTCCTACGATGCAAATTTGATAATATCTCATGAATGGCTCTTCTATGAATACACGGGCAACAAGTGGTTGGAGGACGAGGGTTGGACATTTTCAAAACAGGTGAATCTGAGGAGATTACATTTGTTATCCCAAAGCAACGTCTCTGCCCTGAGATATCACAGCAACTGGGACATATCCCCTGGTGGAACTGCAGATTCTTTTGGCGAATATTTGGGATTCAAGAATCTCGTCGAAAAAGGTAAATTAATTAGGGTCTATGAAGAAAAGCCGATTTCATTAGCGAAATTGGCTGAACAGGTGGCGAAGAAGCTTGAAATGGCAAGAGTCGAAGTTTCAGGGGATCTGAACAAGAAGGTAGAATGCATAGGGACAGCGATAGGGGGGTTGGGTCAAATTCTCACATATTCCGATGACTTTACACATTCGCAAGCCGAAGTATTGATCTTCGGCGAAATGCTTGAATATACGAAAATATACACCCGCGAATCTGGCTACTCGTATATCGCGACCTCGCATGAAATAAGCGAAATGCCAGGAATGCTGAAATTAACAACTTTGCTGAGAAGAAAATTCCCCCAAATAATGGTCAATTATCTAAAATCTGATGGGGGCAAAGTTGGAAAGATCTGACTGTGTAGACTGCGTTGAACCTGATAGAAGGTGCATGAGAATCGGATTTCTGTTAGGAAAAACTGCCAGGGTAATCTTGATAAGGGCGCTTCTGTGCATGGGAAAGAGTTTTTAGTGCGCAAAGACATCTAGTGGGCAATGGTACGATAGCCAGCTAATTATCACATTAAATTTAAGGTAAGTACTAGGTGGCGAAGCCGATGGCGTGGAAAATACCTTTGTTCAAGATTTACTGGGATGAAAGTGATGTTCGTGCCGTAAGTGAGGTCATCAAGAGTGGAATGTATTGGACTAGCGGACCTAAGAGCAAAGAATTCGAGAAAATGATTGCAGAGTACTTAGGAAGGAAATACGCTGTTGTTTTCAATTCCGGCACCAGTGCTCTGCATGCTACTGTCTTGGCGCATCGCATCAAAGAAGGAGAAGTGATTGTTCCTTCCTTTACTTTCATAGCAACATCGAACGCACTTCTTATGGCAGGCGTCAAACCGGTTTTTGCGGATATTGAAGAGGAAACGTTCGGCCTTGATCCCGAAGATGTGAAAGAAAGAGTAACCGGCAGAATCAAGGCAATACTGCCAGTGCACTACGGCGGTTCTCCCTGCAGGATACGAGAACTCAAGGAAATTGCTGAAGACAACAAGATCCTTCTCATAGAGGATGCTGCTGAATCCTTCGGAGCCAAAATTGGAAGAGAAAAAGTCGGAAGCTTCGGCGATTCCGCCATGATCAGTTTCTGTCAGAACAAAGTTGTTACAACAGGAGAAGGTGGAGCAGTTGCGACAGATTCACAGGAAATTTACGAACGGCTGAGGCTGGTGAGGTCGCATGGCAGATTGGAAAACATGGATTATTTCTCCACCTGGAAGGAAATGGATTACGTGGTTCTTGGATACAATTACAGGATGTCCGACATAACCGCTGCACTAGGCATTTCGCAGCTTAAAAAAATTGACAAGGTGGTTCAGATGAGGCGTAGAAACGCGGCGCAGCTGACAAAAGCACTGTCAAAAGTGAAGAACATAATTCCTCCAGAGCCACGTAAAGACTACTATCACATTTACCAAATGTATACCGTGAAGATGAAGGAAGGGCGAGAAGCAAGAGACAAGTTGGCAAGCAGTCTTGGAGAAAGAGGAGTCTCGGCCAAAGTGTATTTCTATCCTGTTCACTTAACTCATTTCTACAAGGATGTTCTCAAATACCGCTGTAAGCTTCCAGTGACAGAAGAGGTTTCTCAGGAAGTTTTAAGTCTCCCCATTTATCCATCAATGACAAAAGAAGAGATTGAGTACATCGCTGATGGAGTAGAATCCTTTCAAAAGGTCGGCAAGAAATGAAGCAAAGCAACGTAGAAAAAATGTTCAAAGGCAAGAGTATTCTTGTGACGGGCGGAACAGGATCAATTGGCAACGAGCTTGTTAGAAGACTTCTGAAGTTTGAACCTGCAGTAGTCAGGGTCTTCAGTAACGACGAGAATGCACAATTCGCGTTGGAACATGAACTGAAGGACTACAGTAGCTGTCTACGGTTTCTCGTCGGCGACGTGAGAGACAAGGAGCGACTTCAAAGAGCCACTGAAAACGTCGAGATTGTCTTTCACGCAGCAGCGTTGAAGCACGTCCCACTTTGTGAATATAACCCATTCGAAGCCATAAAAACAAACGTGATTGGAACCCAGAATCTGCTGGAAGTTGCGATAACCGAAAACGTAGAGAAAGTTATAACGATTAGCACTGATAAGGCTGCAAATCCTGCAAACGTGATGGGCGCCACAAAGTTGCTGGCTGAGAGGCTGACCATCGCTGCCAACTACTACAAAGGCCTTAAGAGAACAGTCTTTTCCTGCGTCAGGTTTGGAAACGTGATGGCTTCAAGAGGGTCCGTTATTCAAACCTTTGAGAAGCAAATACGAAACGGTGAACCAGTGACGCTTACTGATCCTCAAATGGTGAGGTTCTGGATGAGCATGGACAAGGCGGTTGATCTTGTGCTCAAAGCTGCTCAGATGACCAAGGGTGAAGAGATATTCATTTTCAAAATGCCCGCTTTACACATAAAAGACCTGGCGGAAGTCATGATTGAGAAACTGGCACCAAAGTATGGTCACAAACCGCAAGACATCGAAATACGCTTGATCGGGAAGAGGAAAGGAGAGAAGCTTTACGAAGAGTTGATGACGGAAGAAGAAGCATTCAACGCTTACGAGACTGAAGACATGTTATTAGTCTTGCCTCAGAATCCTCAGACGGTTCCGAATCCCAGAAACGGTTTCAAGAAGGTTCC
>JBGPBD010000126.1:0-3179 GCA_041481045.1 Bathyarchaeia archaeon
AGACAAGGACGGAAAGGAAGTCTACGCCGACCTAGAACTGTCTAGAATTGCATTGCCTCGAAGAGTCTACTCGATGTCCCACATTGAATACGCGATTGACAGAATAAACTGGGTCTACAAACGCAGAAATCTGATAAAAGGCTTGAAATTCGTGTTCGAACCTCCGGTGCTTAGATTCTTCATCGGGAAACTGGAAGCCATCGACAACTGGGGAAAGGATTTCGCTGAAGCATTCAAGAAAGAAATGGGCGACCGTTAGTTCCTCATCACGTGTAAAAAGCTGATACAAACTAGGCACGCATGCTAGCCGCTCTCTCTCTCTCCATGTCTTTACATCCTAATTTCCAATCTTTTTAGAATGCAAATAGTTGAGTAGGCAATTACGGTTTTTGTTTGTGCGGGCATCTTCGGCTTTTCAGGCGTATGCCAAGCAGGAAATTCCAATGAGCTTTGCGAAACAGAATGATAATTCAGATGATTACTGTCTTTAGCATTCATCCGGCGAGTTTCAGCTTTCTCAGGCCCTTAAGGATTTCTTCCACAGCCACTTCGGGAGGCGTGTCTAGCTGATGACACTTGAACTCTATCAAAGGAATTCTCTTTTGGATGTAATGCTTCAGAATTGGCTGGGTTTGACGCTCGTAAACGTGAATTCTGTCTCTTATGACGTCAGCTGTGTCGTCTGAGCGTTGATAGAGCTTTCCGCCACACTTGTCGCAAACGCCTTCTATTTTTGGTTTCAAATACCGAATATTGTAGACTTCGCCACAGTTTTTGCATATTCTGCGCGTGGATAACCGTTCGATAATTATCGAGTCCGGTACCGTAAGCTGGATCACCACGTCAATCTTGGCGATATCATCTAGAGATTTGGCCTGTTCAATTGTGCGCGGAAAACCGTCGAATATGAACCCCGTCTTCATGGAAGCTTTTGCCAAACGCTGCTTCAGAACTTCTATTACGACCTCGTCTGGAACGAGTAACCCTTCTTCAACGAAGCTCTTGACTTTCTTGCCCAGAGAAGTGCTTTCCTTCATAATCTCTCGAAAAATGTCACCCATGGCAACTACGTCTACGCCAAGTTTGCCTTGCAATCTTGAAGCGTAAGTGCCCTTGCCTGACCCTGGTGGACCGAATATTATGGCCTTCATACGCTAGTGCATCCTTGCACGATTTTGTTGAAAGGTTAGGAACCATTGAAACTTGGAACAACAGCCTACTTGCCTTTGAACGCTGGTTTTCTTTTTTCGGTGAAAGCTTTGACGCCTTCCTGCAAGTCTTCTGTGGAAGCTACGACGCCGAAACCTTCGCGTTCCAATGCTAATGCAGAGTCCAAGCTTATGTCTGCGCCTTTGTTGATTAATGCCTTAGCCACTTTGATGGCTACTGGCGCCTTGGTGGCGAGATCTACAGCAAATTGTTGCACTGTCTCCCTAAACTTGTCAGCTGGAGCAATCATATTCACTATGCCAAGCTGTTCGGCGGTCTTCGCGTCAATCATCCTTCCGGTGAAGATGAGTTCTTTCGCTTTTGTTCTGCCTATCAGGCGAGTGAGTCTTTGAGTTCCGCCCCATCCAGGGATGAGGCCGATGTTGATTTCGGTTTGTCCCATTCGAGCGTTTTCTGAAGCAATTCTAAGGTCGCAAGCCATAGCAACTTCCAACCCACCGCCCAGAGCGTAGCCGTTCAATGCGGCAATAACAGGCTTTTCCAAGTCTTCGAATGCGCCGCAGAGTTTTTCACCCATGAGCGACAGTTCTCTTGCTCTCAAAGCGTTCATTCCTATCATGGCCTTTATGTCAGCGCCAGCTGAAAATGCTTTTTCTCCGGCTCCAGTAAGCACGACTACTCGAACTTTTTCATCGCTTTTGACATCTTCCAACGCCTGCAGAACTTCTTCAATCACTCCGTTGCTGAATGCGTTCAGCGCTTCAGGTCTGTTCAGAGTAATCGTGGCTACTCCTTCACTTTTCTCGTAGATTATGAACTTGAACTCCATGTTTCTTCACCCTTCACTATTTCTGTGTCCAATCGTAGAAGCCCTTGCCAGTTTTCCTTCCAAGCATTTGGGCCTTGACCATCTGCTTCAAGCCGGTGTTAGGGTGAAATTTCGGGTCCAGTTCTTTTGTCAGGACTTCTGCTATGGCCAACGTCGTGTCTGAGCCTATGTAGTCCAATAGCATGAGGGGTCCCATGGGCCAGTTTAAGCCGAGTTTGATGGCTTTGTCTATGTCGTCTCTGTCTGCAACGCCTTCCCAGTACAGCTCAGCCGCTTCGTTTAGAGCAGGAATTAGTATGCGGTTCACTATGAAGCCTGGAGAATCCTTCTTAACAAGAACGGTCTCCTTTTCCATTCTTCGCGCCACCTCCAGTATAGTCTGGACTGTTTCTTCAGAAGTTGCTGCGCCTTTTATGATCTCGATAAGCTTCATTAATTGTGGAGGATTAAAGAAGTGCATCCCGCAGACTTTTTCAGGCCGCTTTGTGGCCGAAGCAAGTTCTGTAATGCTTACCGAAGATGTGTTAGAGGCAATTATGGCATGAGGTGGCGCAAAGTTGTCGACTTCGCGGAAAACCGTTTTTTTCAATTCAACATTTTCAGGGGCGGCTTCAATCACCAGATCAGCTTTCGAAACTGCTTCCTTCAAATCTAAGGCAGGATGAATCCTTGCTATGATTTCGTTCATTTGAGCATCAGTCAGCTGCCCCTTCTTGACGAATCGCTGAAGGCTTTCACGTATCATGTTCATGCCGTTGTCAACAAATTTCTGGTCAATGTCTCTCATGACGACTTCGTATTTGCCCACCTGAGCTGCTACTTGGGTAATTCCATGACCCATCAGGCCCGCGCCTAAAACCGCAATCCTTTTGATATCAGACAATACATTCACCTTTTTCCAAGCTGAGAAACTACTTAGTTTGCAATATTACTAAAAAGGTTTTCCAATGCTTACGCGATTTGCAGCGCAAGCGCAGATGCTTCTTTGTTCGTAACCTTCGTTGTGTTCAACTCCTAGCGTGCGCTCTTTTCGAGTAAGATCCCGGAAGTTGAAGGTGAGTGAACGTATAGGTCTGTGTCGAGCATGTGGGTCTAGAAATAACAGACCCTAGAAGACAAGTTCTTCGTCAAGTCAGTCAGCACATGGACTACTTTTCCGAACAAACAAAATAGGGGTGCT
>JBGPBD010000127.1:0-3144 GCA_041481045.1 Bathyarchaeia archaeon
GCCCGTCCACTGGCATCTTCAACTACATACTTAGCTGAAGACAACGAAACGATCAACAACTTGCGCATATACATAGTGAACCTCAATTCCTCCCAAGATATCGATTTAATGGGAAAAATCCCACTAAGAATTTCGTGCACTAACATTGAAGACACTACCAGAACCTACAACGTACCATACCAAGTAGACGCTCTCAACGTCACTGCGAGCCTAGACGGCATTCCGGGACAAATCTCAATTCCTATTTCGGGAAACGCTAGTGGAACGATGATCAATGTGGAACTAGTAGTTTGTGAGGTTAAGATTGAAACATGGATAAGGTGAAACTTTGCCTTCGATAGTTCCAAGCTACGTCTATACCCTTTTTGCATCAATGATAGTGGGGGCCCTGTTAATCTACAGTTTCAACGTGTCTACCACTAGCATCAAAGCTGAAGCAGAACAACAGCGCTTAGGAAATCTCGCCAAATATGTAGCAGTCAAATGCATTGAGCTTCTTTCCTCAACAACAATAGAGAATCTCTCGACAACTTTGGGATTAGACATTCCTTCTTCTGTTGGCAATCAGAGGTACTGGATCCAGCTCCAAAACGATTCTTCAGTCGCATGGGTCGAAATCGGTTACGGCACAACACCTTTTCCGACTGACCAACGAGTGCTGATACCAGCAAAAGCCTACAATTCAGGCGAATATGTAAGCGGTTCAGGCATCGCCATTTTAGAGTGCCATTCAAACAGTTCGGGTATATACTTGCAAATTGGGGGAGGTACTTGACGTGAGACTCTCTAAGAGCAAAACAGAAAGAGTTGTTGAAGAAGAAACTTCGGCTGAGGATCTCGCGGGGTATTTAGGCATCCAGGGGTGCAGAGTTCCTGAAGGTTATACCCAGATAGAAAGCTATCCGTTGAAGGCACCGTTCTCCTATGCTTGGATCTTCCAAAGCGAGACTGAAATGAGCTATCTATACGTTGTTGACGAATTATCCATGACCAAAGAAGAGAAAGAGACCTACAAGAGACTCAGAAACATCTTAGAATACGAGCTCAAAGCCCCTGATTCCGACGAGACACTTTCCCAATCATTTCACAGGCAACTCCCCGAGATAATAGAAAACCACAACAAAGCCTTTGAAGCGACTTCCGAAGTTGGAATGCGCAAGATTCTGCACGGCCTTGAAAAAGACATAATTGGTTATGGCAAAATAGACGCGTTAATGTATGATCCTTTCGTCGAAGACATAAGCTGTGGTGGAGTCAACAAGCCCATATATTTATGGCATAGAAAATACGAGAGCATAAGGACAAACCTGATTTTTCAGGTTGAGCAGGAACTGGACGACTTCATAACGAGAATTGTACATAGGGAAGGAAAACACGTAAGCATAGCCCACCCTATCGTGGATCTGACGCTTCCTGGAAAACATCGTTTGGCAGTTTCTTTTGGGAAGGAAACAACCCCAGCAGGCACGAGCTTCACTATCAGAAAATTCAGGGAAGACCCATTCACGATAATCGATCTAATAGTCAATGAGACAATTGATGAGACTATTGCGGCTTACCTGTGGCTCTTGATGGAAAATAAGATGTCGACAATGATCGTCGGTCCAACAGGAGCTGGGAAAACAACCGCTCTCAACGCTATTGCGTGTTTGGCAAGACCTGAGTTCAAGATAATTTCAGTTGAGGAAGTTGCGGAAATCAATCTTCCACAGGAAAACTGGATTTCGACAATTGCGAGGCCAGGATATGGTGCAGGAAGCCAAGGTGAAGTCACATTATACGACTTGATCAAGTCAGCAGTAAGACACAGACCAACCTTGATCCTTGTAGGAGAGGTCAGAGGAGAAGAAGCCTACGTGCTTTTCCAAGCGTTGGCAACTGGACACGGTGGACTATGCACCATGCACGCTGAGGACGCAGAAACCGCCATCAAGCGTTTGACTCAACCCCCCATGAACATTCCATCATCAATCATTCCACTGATGCATTGCATCATAGTTGTTAAACAGGTCAGAACACCGAATTTTATCTCAATCGGCCACAAAGTCTCAAGCCGAAAATTCGTAAGAGTCTCAGAAATGGATGCCACGGGCAACACTCATGACATTTTCTCATGGAATCCTTCAGATGATAATTTCAAGCAAGACCTTCAACAAAGCTACCTACTGGCAAAAATAGCCAAGGCTTTAGACGTCCCCATAAGTGTGGTACTGCAGGAACTTGAAAGACGAAAGCAGCTCCTTTTGAAAATGGTTGAGAAGAATCTACGCGACTTCCGAAGCGTACACAGGGCCCTGAGCATGTCTCTAAGCCTTTTGGACCCAATCGACAAGAAAATTTCGGAGGGAGAATAGAATGCGACCTTCCGGCGGCCCACTTGGGACACTTTTCGGCTTCTTGACCAAAGCGACTAGCGAGGAAAAGGAAAGAATTGAGAACGAATTGCCCTTCGCGTTGATGATATTCACGCTGATGGCAGCCAGTGGAATATCGGCATATGACAGTTGGAAAAGGATGCGGAAGCTGACTTTTCTTCCGACATTCAAGAAAGAGGCAGACGAGGTTGTAAGACAGGTTGAGGTCCTAGGAAAGGACCCGCTCACAGTCATGCATCATAGGGCAGATGCAACCAATTCTAAACTCTATAGAAACTTTCTCGGCGGCTTTGTCTCTTCAGTTAGAAGCGGCGGAAATATAGTTGACTACATGAGAAGCGAACTTAAAACAGTCTTCGAGCTTCGAAACATTTCCATGACCCGTTCAATTGAGAGAATCGCAACTTTGGTAGAGGCTTACGCTGTCATGCTGATAGTAACGCTGTGCGCCTACATACTTTTCGTCGTATTCTCTTCTACGAACGTATTGCAGCTTCTGGCTAACACGTCCGTTCCGAACTCTCCGATAATGGCTTACCTGATTGCCTTCCTTGCAATGCCAATAATCTCCCTCGTATTCATTTTGGCAGCTCATAATATGCAGAAAAGTGCTTTTCCAGACTTGAAAGATGTCTACAAAAAGGCGATAATTCTAATAGTAGCGATTGGTTTGCCATTGTGCCTAATCTTCTTCGTTCCATCTTTATCCTTTGTGGGTAAAACTGTTGGAATGGCTGAGATTGTGACAATAGGTCTTGTTGCAATATCC
>JBGPBD010000128.1:0-3126 GCA_041481045.1 Bathyarchaeia archaeon
AAAATGCTTTCTAGTTGGCGAAAGCTCGCAAGCAACTCCTCGACAGCTATTGTCAGTTTGGTGCAAGCAAGCCAATACTATGTCTTTGGCGCATTTGACTTCTACATCGCAGGATATATGATAAATGTCCTTAAATACACCACTTTCGGACAGGGCCTAGTTTATTCAACTGTGTTGGTAGTGGCGATCTTCGCAAGACCCTCCATGGGTAGAGTCTCAGACAGAATTGGAAGACGAATTCCGATAATACTAGGCTGCATTCTTTCTGCTGTGGCCCTCGCTACGATTCCTTACATTACCGACTTCACGGCTCTCATCGTTCTGCTCGTAGCCTATGGTTTTGGATTCGCGACTGTAACTGCTTCTACCTCGCCGCTGATGTGCGATATTGCGCCAAATGAAACCGTAGGCACCTCAATGGGATTTCTGGATACTACGATGGATATTGGACAGACAATAGGCGGCTTTGTCAGTGGCTTAGTTTTTGCTTCAAGTCTCCACTATGCCGGCGTCTTCCTTGTATTTGCCGCAGTGTTGCTTTTCGGTTGTGCAGTGTTTGCATTTTCAGGTGTGCAAACGCGCGTGGTCAGGCTCGTTGTTCGAAACCTTCGTAGAAAATCTTAAACATATTTCTCATTGACTAGAATTGAACCTGTTTTATCCAAGAAGAACTGTTTTGCCATCTTTATTTTTCGATTATTCTGTGTATTATGGCATGCTTTTCAGGCATGTTTAACGGGCAATTTCTATATTACTGTGGAAATGATTTAAATAACAAGACACTAGATACAGCGTCTACTTTGCTCGTCAAACACTAAGGACTTGCGTAGCGCGAAAGTGATGTTATGAAATGTCCATATTGTGGGGCTGAAACCCTCAAAACCCTCGAAACACGTGATTCGCCAGACAATACTGTTAGGCGGCGAAAAGAGTGTGCGGAATGCAGTAGGCGCTTCACAAGCTACGAGTACGTTGAAACCATCGAGTTGATGGTGAAGAAAAAGGACCGCAGGTTGGAACGTTTCGACGAGAACAAGATCGTGCGAGGTCTTCAAAAAGCCTGCGAGAAAAGACCCGTGACAATGGATCAAATTCATGAACTGGCAGAGCACATTAGGCAAGATTTAATGTCACTTGGAAAGGAAGAAGTCAGCTCCCAGCAGATCGGAGACCTCGTTATAAAGTACCTGAAGAAACTCGACCGAGTGGCGTACATCAGGTTTGCCTCTGTATACAAACAGTTCGAGGAGCCTGAAGATTTTAAGAAATTACTCAAAGAGGTAAAAGCATGAAGTTAGTCAGAAAACGTGAAGGAAGATTAGAACCGTTTGATCAGGAACGCATAACGAATGCAATTTGGAAAGCCGCCAAAGCTGTTGGCGGAAAGAATCAGGAACAAGCCAAGAGCCTCAGCGATCAGGTTGCGCTAGAACTAGGGCGCCGTTTCGGAGAAGACGGCGTCCCAACAGTAGAGGAAATTCAGGACATGGTGGAGAAAACGCTTATCGAAAGTGGACATGCTCGAACTGCCAAGGCTTACATCCTCTACCGAAAACAGCATCAAGACTTGCGCGAGTTGGCTTCTCTTCTAAGCTCTGCAGACCTTGTGGACCAGTACTTGGAGATTGAGGATTGGCGGGTGAAGGAAAACTCGAATATGAGCTATTCGCTACAAGGCTTGAACAATTATCTCTCCTCAACCGTCGTTGCTAAGTATTGGATTTCAAGGATTTATCCGCCGAATATTGCTGATGCCCATTTCTCCGGAGACATGCATATTCACGACCTAGGCGTTCTGGGCGCATACTGCGTTGGCTGGGACTTGAAGGACCTACTCGTGTCCGGCTTCGGCGGAATTTCTGGAAAAATCGAAAGCAAACCTGCAAAGCATTTCCGCACGGCGCTTGGGCAAGCTGTCAACTTCTTCTACACGCTCCAAGGCGAGGCAGCAGGAGCACAGGCTTTCAGCACCTTTGACACCTATTTAGCACCGTTCATACACTATGATAAATTAGAACAAAAAGATGTTGAACAAGCGTTACAGGAATTCTTTTTCAACATGAACGTACCAACGCGCGTGGGATTCCAAACCCCCTTCACGAATGTTACACTGGATTTAACGATTCCTGATTTCATGAAGAATGAAAACGTTGTCGTGGGCGGAGAAGTGATGAGTGACGCGTATGGCGACATGCAAGAGGAGATGGAAATGTTCAACATGGCTTTTGCAGACGTTATGAATCAAGGTGACTCCAAAGGCAGAGTTTTCACTTTTCCGATACCAACATACTGTATAACCAAGGATTTCAGTTGGGACTCAGCTGTGGCCGAAAAGATCTTTGAGGTCACCGCAAAATATGGGGCGCCCTATTTTTCCAACTTCATCAACAGCGACATGAAACCCGAAGACGTGAGAAGCATGTGCTGCCGCTTGAGAATCGACAACAGAGAATTGGAAAAGCGAGGAGGCGGTTTTTTCGGAGCAAACCCGCTAACGGGTTCAATAGGCGTCGTCACGCTGAACCTTCCACGCATTGGATATTTAGCCAAAGATGAGGACGAGTTTTTCGAGCGCCTAGAGCATATGATGGAAGTGGCGAGGGACAGTTTAGAGGTTAAGCGGAAAGTTCTTGAGGGTTTCAGTGAGCTCGGACTCTACCCGTATTCGAGACGGTACCTTCGGGGTGTCAAAGCACAACATGAGAAGTTCTGGCGGAACCACTTTTCAACTATTGGCATTGTAGGTTTGAATGAGGCAATTCTGAACCTTTTTGGCGTGAGCATTGCTTCACCTGCCGGAACCGACTTTGCGATCAGAGTCCTTAATTTTATGCGTGAAAAGCTGATAGGCTTCCAAGAAGAAACTGACAACATGTACAATCTTGAAGCGACGCCTGCTGAGGGCACGAGCTATAGGCTTGCTCGGATAGACAAGAAGAAATATCCGGAAATCGTTGCGGCAAACGACAAAAACGTGAAAGCGAGTGGTGAACCATTCTACACGAATAGCTCACAACTACCAGTTGACTATGATGGCGACCTATTCGACGCCCTGGAGCATCAAGACAGGTTACAGACGCTTTACACGGGCGGCACAGTTTTCCACATCTATCTGGGCGAAAGACT
>JBGPBD010000129.1:0-3111 GCA_041481045.1 Bathyarchaeia archaeon
ACGGAGTATATTGATCCACGGTTTTGCATCAGCTGTGCCAAATGTGTGGTTTTTGCTCCAGGAGCAGCACAAACGTCTAACACCACCATTCCTGGTTGTGGGTTTGCAGCCTCACCGGCGAAGCAACTCGCCTTGTCTTGGGCGAAAAACAAGCCTTCCTTGAAACTCGCCGTTCTTGCAAGAGGGACAATGGAACCTGTGACTTCATACACGTACCTTAGCTGTTCAACCTTCTCCGCTTCGGCGCCTTCTCCCTCCAGTTTCTCCAAAATCTCCGATTCGCTCATCTTCAAAGTGTTAAGTCTAATGTAAGTTGATGCTTTATGCGAATCCGCCTCAAGCAGATGGATAGTCTCAGTTCTGCCAAAATGGTCAAAGCAGTATTTCACGAACCATGTGGGATGGAAGGTCCGAAGTCCCATCTGTTCCTCGTCAGTTACGTTCTCAATAACCTTTGTTGGTTTTTGTGTTAGCAGCATGCCTAGGAAAGGTTCGACTTCTTTGAGCGATTTCCAGCCTAGAATGGATCTAGCCAATCTTGCTACTTTCTCCGCTTCTTCAACGTCAATGTTAGACCAGTTCTTGGCTATCCGAGTTTGGTAAACGTACAGACGCAGAAATGCCTGCACGCCAAGTTCGTTATCGCCTATTGTTCCCGGTTTCAAGGTGAGGTTGATGAATTTGTCTATCAGATTTTGTCTTCTGACGGTTTCGCATACTAGCATGTGTGCAAGGCGAACAGCCCCAGAATCGTGTATTTCAAGCTGCCTGACCGTTCTCGCCAAGGCTAGACGTTCGCTTAGCCTTCGCATTTGCATCCAACTTAACGTTTCAATAGCAAGAGTCCAAGCTTCCTTGAACATCGCATTATCACACGTGCATAGACAGATGTAACGACATAGATAAGACTGAAGGCATTCAGTTGAAAACAGTGTCCTTCCGGGATGTCTTGTGCTCACGCACGCACACGCTTCACGACTGGTGCATCGTGTTCAGAGGTTAAGACATAGTTCCGTTAGCGGATAACCTTCCGCGTAGTCATTTTTCTTGGATCATCAGGAAGCTTCTGCGAGAGTGGAAAAACGAATAAGTGAGAGAAGCTTCCAAATTAGCAATAAGATTTTACGCTATGCCGTCATAAGGCTAGCTAGGTCAGGGGTCAATGGCGCAACAACGCTTGGATCAAATGCTCTTCAAAAATGAAATCTCAGCCTCAAAACCAGCGAGAACCAAAGCAACACCAACCCTGGAGTTATCAAAAGAAATCAAACAGAAGCGTCCTTTCCCGCCATTGGCACCTGAGAATCTACCGCCATCATATTTTGTGTCTGCAACTTATGACGGTCAAGCTAAGAAAGCCGTGATCAAACTTTACGAGCCAGTTTCTGCCCAAATTCACTTTTGGCTCGACAACACCGGACACAAACCATATTGCTTAACGAATCTCTCTCAATATGAACTCGAAAAGATAACAAGGCTGACGAATCATCCTGGCCTCGACCACTTTGAAATAGTCGAAAAGTTCGACTCCTTAGCAAATAGAAGCGTGAAAGTAACAAAAATAGTCACAAACGATCCTCTGGCAATAGGAGGTCGCCCAACAGGATGTATTAGAGACATCATTCCAGAAGACTATCCGAAGGTGGCGGAAACACCAATTGCTCAAGAGGACATCAAAGTTTGGGAATCAAAAATAAAGTATTATCAGTCGTACATCTACGACCGAAATCTTCTGCCCGGAATGATTTACGAAATAAAAAAGGGCCAGCTTATCCCGAGGAAAATAGATGCTTACGAAAAGATGGTTGCCGAAACACTTGGAACCTTCAAAGAAGCAACCCACGAAGAACTTGGATACATTGAAGAATGGGCTAGGTTATTGGATTACCCAGCTCCGAAGTTCCGCCGCGTGGCCATAGACATAGAGGTTCTTGCACCGACACCAACTAGAATGCCTAATCCTGAAGAAGCAGCTTGTCCTGTCGTATGCGTTTCGCTATACAGCTCAGATGGATTGCGGAAAGTCTTGCTTCTGAAAAGAGATGATGTAAGAGAAGGACCAGAGCATCTTCCCGCCGAAATAAGCGTTGAAAAGTTTGACATGGAGGACGCGCTCATAAGAACAGTTTTCGGCTATTTGCGAGACTACCCATTTGTGTTGACCTTCAACGGTGATGATTTCGACTTGCCTTATTTGTTTCACAGGGCGCAGAACCTTGGGATGAGAAGAAGTGAAGTTCCGATAGAATTGGGCAGACGTGTCTGCCTGCTGAGCTATGGCGTGCACGTTGACCTATACAAGTTCTTCTTCAACCGTTCAATCCAGATTTACGCATTCAACAACCGCTACAGAGACGTGACACTTGGCGACGTAGGCAAAGCTCTAGTTGGCTTGGAGAAAATGCGGTTAGACAATGGCTTAGGCGAACTCACCTACACCGAACTTGCTCGATACTGCTTCAGAGATGCAGAAATCACCTTCAAGCTTTCTAGCTTCGAAGATGAATTAACGATGAAACTCATCCTAGTATTGGCAAGAATAAGCAGCATGCCCATGGAAGACGTCAGTCGCCAAGGCGTTTCACGCTGGATAAGAAATTTCATGCACCGCGAACATCGCAGGAAGAACCTACTGATTCCAAACGCTGAAGACATAATAGCGAAAAAAGGCCAAACAGCAACCAAGGCCATCATAAAAGGCAAAAAATACAAGGGGGCAATGGTCGTTGACCCAACTCCAGGAGTCCATTTCAACGTTGCAGTCATGGACTTCCCAAGCCTGTACCCATCCATAATAAAAGTCTGGAACCTCGGCTACCAGTCAATTCTCTGCTCGCATCCTGAATGTCGAAGCAATCTGATCCCCGACACGCCACATTGGGTATGTACCAAGAAAAGGGCCTTGGAAAGTCTCCTGATCGGTTCATTGAGAGACCTCCGCGTGCAATGGTATAAGCCGAAATCAAAAGACAAGACATTGCCTGCTGAATTGAGAAGCTGGTATAATATTACGCAGGGAGCGCTTAAAGTGATTTTGAACGCGAGTTATGGAGTGTTCGGCGCCGACAGCTTTGACCTCTACTGTCCGCCAGTGGCAGAAGCAACAGCAGC
>JBGPBD010000130.1:0-3065 GCA_041481045.1 Bathyarchaeia archaeon
ATATACAAGCAACACTTAAAAGTCTTGCGACACAAACAATACCTAAAGGAGATTAAGGAATGAAAACACTTCGAATTTCGGAGGACGTACATCAAAAACTCACCGCTCTCCTCGGCGAGTTGATGGCTCAAACTAGCAGGATGCAGACGTATCAAGATGCAATAAACGCCTTGATCAATGAATCTGTCATATTACCTCAAGAAATGCTTGCGCAAATACAGAGTTTCACAGAAGAAAACAAGCATCTGGGCTACACAACAAAAGAGGAATTCATTCGAGACGCCATACGCTTCAGGCTAACTTGGTTAGACCAGGAAAATGAGTGCGTAGAGATTCCGAAAGAACAATATGATTTGCTTGATGAAGCAGTAAGAGAAATGAACACGCCTTACCCAAATGCAGAGGGCTTCATAAATGCGCAGATAAAAGAAGTACTGGAAAAATACGAGGAGTGGAAACTGGCCAGAAAAAGACAATAACCAAAGTCCGGACCGTGTTTTCCTGTCTGTTCCTCAGTCGTGTTGCGGCTTTTTCCTTCAATTCCTAACGATATCTATTGAATGTGCTTGTTGTCATCAAAACCCCTGGAATCTCTATTTGCAGCCTTTCGTTTTCTTGTGATTTAGCCTTTTTTGGTATTGTCACAGTGAACGTTGTTCCCTTACCCACTTTGCTTTGAACCGCAATATTACCCCCGTGTGCCTCTATGTTACGCTTACAGATGGCTAGGCCAAAACCCATTCCTTTTGCCTTCGTTGTAAATAGTGGCGTGAAGATTCTTTCAGTAATCTCCTTTGGCATGCCTATTCCAGTGTCAGTGAAGATGAATTCCAAGTTACTGTCGGTTCTCTTGCTCTTTATCGTGAGTTTTCCGCCTTTCGGCATTGCATCTACAGCGTTTTTTATTATGTTGATGAAGGCTCTTTTTAGCCTGTCAAGGTCGATTCTTATCCTTGGTCTGTCGGTCGTCAAGTCTATGACTTGAACGTTTTTCGGGATTCTTACAAAGGATAAGGTCTCTTTCACGATTGCCTTCGGGGTGATTTCTGTTTGTTCTAGCTTGACTTCTTTTGAGTATTCCAAGAGGTCACTTATGATCTTGTTCGAGTATTCAATGTCTTTGCCAATAATCTCTAGCATCTCTTTTGCTCTTTCATCAAGTCTTGAAGCGTACTTCGTTTTCAGGTAGTATGTCGCGCCTGCAATGCCAGTTAATGGGTTGCGCAGGTCATGTCCAACCATGCCGGCTAACTCGCCAATTGCAGCAAGCCTCTCAGACTTAAAGAGCTGCTGCTCCATCCGCTTGCGCTCGGTTATATCGTTGCTTATAGTCACAAAACCCAGCGGGTTGCGTGAAGCATCCAAGACGATGCTTGCTGAAAGCTCGGCTGGAAATTCACGTCCATCTTTTGTTATAAAGGTGTATTCGACGTTTTTCACTAGCCCCTCATCAAACGTTCTCTTCATGTTTTCAATCGCTTTTTCGTGGTCTCTCTTTGCGATCAATTTGAAAGAGTCCTGACCGATCAATTCCTGTTTTGAAGAATACCCATGCGTCTTCAACGTTTGCTCGTTGCATTCAACTATGTTTCCGTTCAGGTCTGTAGCAGTTATAGCGTTTGGGGACGCGGCGAATATGCTTCTGAGTTTTTCTTCACTTTTCCTCAGATCTCGAGTTCTTTCTTCCACTTTTTCTTCTAGATGCTGTGCGTATTCCTTTACTTGCTGTATCAGTTTCGCGTTCTCGATAGCCACGGCAGCTTGGTTTGCAAAGAGTTCAAGAGGAGCAAGTGATTCGGTGGTTGGGTGTCGCCCATCTTTTGGATCATCCATGCTCATTATGCCTACAACTTGACCGTTAGGCAATCGTAATGGTACGAAGAGCAAGTCGTCTGGGTTCCAGTCAACTGTCTCTTCCTTCGGAACCTTGCTTGCAAGCGCGTACTTGAATTGCTTTCGAACCAGTGGGTCACTCCAAGGAAGATAATAGAATTCGCCTAGGCGGAACCTTTCAAACATGGAGCTTAGACGCTTGCGCCAAACGTGTCCTGGTGACTGGTGATCTCTCAAATATTGTTCTTCTTGGGGGCTTAGTCCTGCTGTCACGACGTCTGTTGTGTTGAGGTTTTCGTCTCTCAGCGATATGACTACTCTTTCCCACCCTTGCTCCCGGACTGCCTCGGCAATGGTTTTGAGTCGTTCGCGCAAGTCTGTGGTGTGAAGCATTGTTGCGGAGCTTCTCATTAGACTTGCCAGCTTTTGTGAAGCATTGCGATATTTTTCCTCGCTTTCTTTCATTGTTTGTTCCATCTGCTTTCGTTCGGTGATGTCTCTGACTATGCCTAGGGAATACCATTTGCCTTTGATCTTGAGTTTTGAAGTGGACAGTTCTATCGGAAATTCTGTTCCGTCTTTTCTGGCAGCTATGAACTCCTTCTTTGCAATGTGAGGCTTCGGGCGCGTCTTGAGTTCACTTGATCGTTTAAGGATGTTCTCGTGGAGACGTTTGGGAACGATGAGCATATGCAACTTCTGATCTGTTGCTTCTTCTTTCGTGTAACCGAACATTCTTTCTGCAGCAGGGTTCCAGTAGGAAATTATCCCTTCATTATCCATCAGAATTATGGCGTCCCACACCGAAGCGCTGATTGCCTGGAACTTTTCCTCGTTGTCCTGCATTTCCCGCTCGACGCGTTTGCGTTCCTCCTCTACACCGATGGCCGAGGCAAGCACTCCCAGAATCTTCTCATCCTCTTCAGTAGGGTTGAAATCCTTCCGGTAGACGACGCAAAGAGACCCGATGGCTTTTTCTCCGAGCTTCACCGCCTTGCCCACGTAGGTCCTCAGCTTATACCGCAGCACATTTGAATCGGTTCTGGCATAACGTGTTTTGTGTAAGTTGCGGATCACAAGAACATCGTTCCCGCATTGTTTAATCACATCGTCGCAGATGTGTCCTTTGGGCTTGTCCACAAGATTGTAGTCTGGTGGAGCATTCCAGAATCCGGCCGAGCAGAGTATTCCTTGGTCCAAGCGATTGTAGAGAGCGCAAGTTGCTCCTAGCA
>JBGPBD010000131.1:0-3055 GCA_041481045.1 Bathyarchaeia archaeon
ATATTCACTCTTTCATCCGTACATTGGGCAGAGAGGATCGTTGCCACCAGAAGCTCGAGTGGGTTCGTATAGTTTAGAGCTATTCTTGCGTCTGGATGCTCCTTTTCAAGTAGTTCAATTACTTTGGCCACTCGCGTTTTGTTTTCTAGATCTGTCTTCATGAGCTTTCTAGGCAACCGTTTCCCACCTGTTTGCTGGTCTATCACTATTCGGTTTTTACGGAAAGCTTTTACTTTCCTGTTTCAATCATAGTTTCTTGGTGATACGATTGGACGTTAAGCTCTTGGTTGATGGAGACGAAATAGAGTTGAACGAGTTTGTTTCAAAGATTTTAGCCGGAACCTTCGCTGGAGCAGTCACTTCCTTGAGAGGGATAAAGAAAGACTGGAAGCAAATCAAAATAGAAGTGACAAGATAGGACACCACAGCACGGTGCGTCTTTATCCTCTTTCATCAATCTGTATGGTTATTTCAGCAAACATTTCTCTTTTTGCCTTGCAGATGGGGCACATGTAAGGCGGGTCTTCACGGAATACGACATATCCACACTGTTTGCAATACCACAGCTTCTTTTTGATTTCAGTTCCTTCAGGAGCTTTGCCACCTGGTTCAGTTTCTTTCTTAACCGAGGCTGGAGTAACCGTGTATGATCTGGTTTGCTTCTCTAATGGTCGGCGTTCTGGAACGGGTTGCACTGGAGTTTTTCCTTCAAACACGTCTTTTCTAACGTACAAGGCACAATAGCATGTTCCATATTCGGCAACGTCAGGGTCACGGTAGTCGCAAGGGCAGATCATGTCTCTGTCGATTTCAAGTTTTCCAGACGCAAGCCTGCACGGGCACGCCGGATATCCAAAACGTTCCTCGTTTTGTCTAAGTCCCTCCAATAGGTCTTGGAGAAACTTGGCGTCTGGGTTCAGATAGTAACCATAGGTTTTCGCGTCTGAATCTGCCCTTTGCCGCACCTTTTCCAACGTTATCAAATTCCAAGGATCTCCTTAATCTTGTCCTTTCGGAAACCGTTTATCAGAGTCTTGTCGTTCACTATTATCACTGGATAGCTCAGGCTTCCTCCTTTGCTGAGAATGTCCTGCCTGATCTTATCCAAATCCTCGTCACTGCATTTGTCAACATCAACATATTCAAATTCAACATCATTGTCTTTCAAGAATTGCTTCGTCATCTTGCACCATGCACACGTGCTCAGCGCGTAAAGAAAGACCTTGTCATTTTTGCTTTTCCCAGGCACTCTTTCTATCTGCATTCTTTTCTCACCCGCACTCGATTGATGTGCATTATGGCTGATTGGAAATAAAGTTTTGCCCTCGCCCTTTCGAAGGTTGAAGAAAGCATTTTGCTCAACCTCAGACAAAGCAGGGTGAATATACCTGTCCAGGCTTTCGTTGTCAAGCTTTGTTTCCGCTATGCTCGCATGCGAGAGTGGGCGCTCCAAACACACGTTAGAGACAGAAAGGGTGGAAGAAGATAAATGCTATTTCGGTGTTTCTTGAAGTCTCTTGCCTATTTCGTTCCAGTTGATGATGTTCCAGAATGCTTCAACGAATCTGGCTCTGTCATTCTTGTAGTCGATGTAGTATGCATGTTCGAACACGTCGAGGATCATCAGGATTCTGAAGGTCGGGTAGACATTGGTGTTATGCTTTTCTATCTGCATTACAATGGGCCTGCTTGTTTGTCTGCACCAACTCAGTGCTGCCCATCCAGAGCCTTCTACGCTGACGGCAGTCTGTGTAAATTCCTTCTTGAACCTGTCAAAGCTGCCAAATTCCTTTGCTAGAGCATCGCCTAGAGCGGCACCCGGCTTTCCGCTTTTGCTGGCTGGCGCCAAGTTCGCCCAAAACAGCGAGTGTAGGAAATGGCCTCCTATGTTAAAGGACAATTCCTTCAATGTCGACTTCATATCCAAATCTGTGTTCTCTTTCCGCGCCTTGTCAAGCTTCTGGAGTATGTTGTTTGCGCCGTTAACGTAGGCCTGATGGTGCTTTTGATGATGTATTGTCAACTGCTGCTCCGAAATGTAGGGCTCCAAATCCTTGTATCCATAAGCCAGTTGTGGCAAAACGTATAGCTTATTCTGTTCCATACTTTCCACGCCTAGCAATTTGTGTTAACACTATTCTTATACTTTGCCATTTGTGCGACTTCAGCGTGTATGCGCTCTCTGGGGAGTTTTCTTGAGGGCTATTTCATGCTTTCGATGATCGGCTCTATGTCAATATCTTCCAAAGAGAATTCCGTGAGCGCTAGACCCTTCAAATGCTCAAGATTATCGCGGTATGTTGGCCGTTCTTCCTTGTAGAAGACGCCTATAGGTATATGATCCCCCCATTCGAAGCTTTTCTGAAGCGCCTTTTGCTTGTCAGTGTAATCGTGTCCTGTCTCTTCCAGCTTGTAGATTCGCTGGCGGAACCATTCGTAAGTATTGAGATAATTGAACGTGACGCAAGGCTGAAAGACATCGATGTAGCTGAAGCCTCTATGCTTCAGCGCTTCCACAATCAAGCCGGATAAGTGTTTCGGATCTCCTGCAAATCCGCGGGCCACAAATGTCCCGCTGCTAACCAAGGCATGCGCAATCGGATTTAACGGTGGAGTTATGGAACCAAAAGGCGTGGACTTCGTCCTGAACCCGGCTTGACTGGTCGCCGTTGTTTGCCCAGTTGTCAAGCCCAAGATCATGTTGTTGTGCACGATCAGCGTCAAATCCATGTTTCTTCTGATCGCATGGCAAAAATGGTCCCATCCTTCATCATAACAGTCAGCATCGCCGCTGAAACCCACAACTGTCAAGTTTGGATTTACAAGTTTCATGCCTGTCGCCAGTGGCAATACTCTTCCATGAATACCGTGAAAACTATTGACACTCACGTAATCAGCTATCTTGCCATGACATCCTATTCCAGAGACTATGACAACTTTTTCTCTCTCGAGGCCAAGCTCTGCGATTGCATTCTTGAAAGCTGAAACAATCCCAAAATTGCCGCAGCCTGGGCACCAAGTGATCTTGGCAGAAGTTGCAAGATCCTTCGCATCA
>JBGPBD010000132.1:0-3024 GCA_041481045.1 Bathyarchaeia archaeon
AAGTGTTCTTGGATTTTGTCCACCCTGACGATCGCGCAATGGTTCTAGAAAAATATCAGACAAAATACTCAGAAGAGGAACTTCCCCTGGTATACGAAATAAGGGGAATGAACAAGAAAGGGGAATCCATTCCGCTTGAGCTCAGCGTTAGCACGTATAAAAAGAAAGGCAAAGTCATTGGCATAGAGGTAATACATAGAGACCTAACTGAACGTAAGAAGGCAGAGCAAGCGCTAAGGGAAAGTGAGGAACGGCTAAGAATCCTGTTTGAAAATGCGCCAGATGCCTTCTACGTAAACGATCTTGGGGGTCATTTCATAGATGGGAACAAAGCAGCGGAAGAAATGACTGGCTATCAGAAGGACGAGCTGATCGGAAAGAGCTTTCTACAACTGGGCCTCCTTCCCAAAAAATACGTACCGACGGCAGCCAAACTCTTGGTCCTGAACGCTCTAGGCAGGCCAACTGGACCAGACGAGCTTGTCTTGAACCGAAAAGACGGCGCTCAGATCGTGGCGGAAATCAGAACAGTTCCAACCAGAATTGATGGCAAAGCTGTGGTGCTGGGCATTGCCCGTGACATAACCGAGCGCAAGAAGAATGAGAAATTAGTTTCTGAGAGCCAACAGAAGTTTGAGGGTTTGTTCATGGGTAACCCTGAGGCTGCAGCCTATCTTGACCCAGACTCTAGAATACGGAACATTAACCCTCGCTTCGAGGAGCTTTTTGGGTATTCTCTTGCCGACGTTCAAGGCAAACATATCAATGATGTAGTGGTTCCGGATGACAGAAGAAAAGAAGGAGAAGCCTTAGACAAAGAAGCCAGAAAAGGATACGTTTACCGCAACACGGTCAGAAGAAAGAAGGATAGATCACTAGTTCAAGTATCTGTATCGGCTGCTCCAATAACAGTTGGAGACAAGCTCGCAGGGATTGTCGCGATTTACCATGACATTTCTGACTTGAAGAACGCCGAGAAAAGGCTGGACGTGATGAATGAGAAGTTGAGAGTTGTCGGCAGCCTCACGAGGCATGACGTTCAAAACAAGCTTTCCACAATAACAGGAAATGCTTACCTATTGAGGAAGCAACTGACCGGTAACAGCGAAATTCTTGACAAACTCGGAGAGATGGAAACAGCAGTTCAGCAGACGGTCAAGATTTTCGATTTTGCAAAAGCATACGAAATGCTGGGCGCTGAAGAGCTAGGATATATTGGCGTGGAAAAAACGGTTAATGAGGCAATTTCACTCTTCTCAGACCTGAAGAATGTCAAAGTTACAAATGATTGCCACGGACTAATCGTGTTGGCAGACTCACTGCTACGACAGTCATTCTACAACCTAATCGACAATTCATTGAAGTATAGTCAAAAGATCACCAACATAAGGGTACATTATGAGACAACGGGAAATAATGAGCTTAGACTAGCCTACGAGGATAATGGTGTCGGCATACCTGACACTGAAAAACCAAAACTCTTCAAAGAAGGCTACAGCACAGGCGGAAGCACTGGCTATGGATTGTACTTGATAAAGAAGATAATGGAAGTCTACGGCTGGACAATACAAGAAACAGGTAAACCAGGCAAAGGAGCACAATTCATCATTACAATACCCAAGATAAACCAAAATGGGAAAGAGAACTACGAAACCAGTTAAAATGCGACTGGATATAAACGCGCTCTGTCAACTGCCGAATGAAACGTCTCCTTGAAGGGAGGATTCAAAGACTGTGGAACCTTGCAGCTCACCAGCCTCACTGTCCCTAAAAGTTAAATGGCAAGGTGCAAGCCTAAAATGACTTGTGAACTTAAAATAATGATTTTTGCTCCACAACCTCCCTTATGGTTCCGGTGCAGCTCTTGCTCCTTGGCTTTTGGTTTGTGCGAAGGTTGACGCGGGTTTCTCCTCTTGCGCCTTCGCGTAGGCTTGTTTTTCCCTGTTTTTGTTGGGCAGTAACCTAAGCTCTGAAGGGCTTCGTATGGGCGTTCTATGGCTGTTCGGCGTATTGTATGCTTCTATTACGAGGCATCTTTTGCTGTGCATTTTTGTCGTTGCGTGCTTTTATGTCGTATAGAAGAAGCTTCTATAACTGCTTTCCACAAATTTCAAGGTAAGATCTGATTAAACCATGATTTAGGCGGGCGTGCACGTGGAAGGGAGCAGCGCGCATACGTGTTCCTAAATTGGTCTAAAATGGTATTTATTCTTCTTTTGCCTGTTCGCGTCCTTTACAGGCTTGTTTTGTAGTCAAGTCTTGACCGTGCTGAGGATGGAAAATCATGGATTCGGGCATCAAGCCGATCTGACCATCGCGGAGCCTTACACCGCGACCTTCAGCTCAACCCTCCACAGTCCGAAAAAGGCGGACACTGCAAGAAGGCCGAAAGCTGACGCGATGCCTAGGAATGCCCCAAAATCACAAAAGGCGAATTAAGACCATTTTTAACCATTTTCGGAACAGGCATGCGCGCCACTAAAATAGAGCTATGTGCTTTCCAAAAGGCAGGCAGCCGCGGAAAATCCCCAACCATAACCTACCATCAATACGATGTCGCCCTTTGAAAGCGTGTTTCCGGATAATATTCTATCCAGGATGAATGGAAGGCTTGCCCCTGCCAAGTTGCCGCATTCTCTAAGCACCGCATGTGATTCCTCAATTTTCTCCTGTTCTATACCTTGACGCTCAGCAAGGAGGTTAAGGATCTTTTCGCTGCCAGTATGTACGGCCCACTTCCTCGCTGTCTTGATTACGTCAGCGTCTTTCCCGAGTAGTCTTTCAAGAACCAGACTGGTGTATTGGGCACCAAGCTTGGGGATTTCCTTGTCAAGGTGAGAGTAGAAGCCAAACTTGAACGGTTCATTCAGAACCTCAAGCCTTGCATAACCAGCAAGATAATCCTTGTCGCCGACGTTCGTGACTTCCGCGACCTTCTTGACTGATAAGCCAGTGCCATGGCTTGCCACAACGGCTGAGGCTACTCCGTCACCGAAAAGGAAAAACTGCATAGTTGCAACCCAC
>JBGPBD010000133.1:0-2936 GCA_041481045.1 Bathyarchaeia archaeon
AAATCGTGGAAAAGCTTAGGTCTTTCTCCAAATAGGTTATTAGCCATCGTTTGATTGTAGGTTTTCGTGGCTCGGAAAATGCAGTTTGTTCCATGGAGATACGTTGCGAACTGGCGATGCGTTGCGTGCGGCGACTGCTGCAAGCTCTACAGCGTAGTCTTAAGCTTTCATGAGTGGCTCAAAATCGTCAAGACCTACGGCGTTGAACAAACCGCGCCCGGCTTGGATAAGCTTTTCATAAAAAGAAGAGAAGATGGTTCATGTGCCTTCCTTAACGATTTTCCGAACAGGTACACCTGCGGAATACAATACATGAAGCCTAAGGCATGCCAGATCTGGCCCTTCAAAGTGCTACAGCGGCCAGAATACGGGTATCCAGCTGAAGCAGCATATTGGCATCAGGGGACTAGTTTGTTCATTTACGCTGATCCTATGTGTAACGGCATCAGATACGGAAAACCGACGTACGAATTTGCGAATTACACTCTGAAAGAGTTTGCGGAAATCGTGGTGGGCATTCGCAGGAGTCAATATAGGACAACTGCAAGCGTCAGCTTGCCCCGGCATTACGAGGGCTTTAGAATCTAGGCCGAAACTTTTAGAGCATGTTGAGAACGTGTTGGGCAATATATAAGCGTGAGAACCTGATACGTTTTAGCTCAAGCGTTGTTGAGGGTCAGTATATGGCAGCAGCTAAGGTTGGCTTGTCAATGCTCTATTGTCTAGGCATTCCGTTTCAGAAAATGGTTGACCAGCTGGACAATGTTGAGACGGATTATGTTGAGATCGTGGATGATGGGTTTCATGAGCTGAATAAACGGAGGATTTCAACTCTGAGAAATGTTGGGGCTTCGTGCAATCTCAAGTATTCAGTGCATGCTCCTTTCGCAGACGTGAATATTGCTTCCCTATCGGGCAGCATGTTGAAGGCAGTGGTGAAGCGGCTCAGAGGGTCGATTATCAATTCTCAGGCCTTGGATGCTTATGTGTGGGTTTTTCATCCCGGGGCGGGAACTGGAATTAGCGCGTTTTATCCGGGCTTGGGTTGGCTTCAAAACCTGAAAACTGCCAGAACTCTTGCCAAGATTGGAAACGATTATGGAGTGAAGATTGCGATAGAAAATGTTCCTGAGCCCTATCCGGGCTTGATGAAGAGTGTCAAGGAGTTCGAAGAGTTTTATGCCAAGGTTGACGAGGACATAGGCTTGGCGTTGGACGTGGGGCATGCACACATCAACGGGCAGATCGAGAGTTTCCTCAGAACTTTCAAGGACAAGATCGTTCACATGCACGTGAGTGATAATGACGGCAAAAGTGATCAGCACTTGGGCATAGGCCGAGGCACGATTAACTGGAAGGGGCTTGTGAACATCATGAAGAACTTGCATTATAACGGGGTCACGGTGATCGAGTCTGTGGAGAACGTTGAGGAAAGCCTTCAGAAGCTGAAAGAGCTTTTCGCTTAATCGTCTGCAAGTGGAATCTCAATTTTCATGAAATCTTCTGCTACCTGTGTTTTCTTGAAGATCCTCTGGGCCTGTTTCAGTAGTATGCTTGGGTCTTCATACCTTGCGCTGACATGTGTTAAGACCAGTTGCTTCACTTTGGCTTTTCTTGCGTCTTCAGCAGCTTGGCTGGGTGTTGAGTGCCCATCTTCATTAGCTTTGTCAGCTAGGCCATCATCCAAAGTTGCCTCATGAATGAGTAGATCTGCCCCTTTTGCGAGTTCTGCAAGGCTTTTGAACGGTCTTGTGTCTCCAGTGTACACGATTTTTCTTCCAGTTCGGGCGGCGCCAACGACTTTTTCGGGCTTCACAATTTGGCCGTTTGGGAGTTTGATTGGGTGGCCTTGCTGGATTCTTGCCCATAACGGTCCTTCTGGGATTTTTAGGGCTTTTGCCTTCTCAGGGTGGAACCTTCCTGGTCTTGGCTTCTCCACAAGAGCGTATGCCAAGCCTGGGATAACGTGGTTTGCCCATGCTGCTTCGATGGCGTATTCTTCTTCATCACATATGATGCCTGGCTCTCTTATTTCGTGGATTTCAATCTTAAACGTCAGGGCGAACTGCACCGTTTCTTTAATGCATTCTAGAAACTTCGCAATGCCAACTGGCCCGTAGACTTCGAGTTTCTTCTCTCGGTCAAGCAGAGCCATGGACTGTACCAGTCCTGGCAGACCTAGGACGTGGTCTCCGTGCATGTGCGTTATGAAAATTTTCATTTTCCGGTGGAAGCCGCCTCCGGTTCTTATCATTTGTCTCTGCACGCCTTCGCCGCAATCGAACATTATCTGTTCATCCTTGCGTTTTATCAGAACGGATGGCAGGTTTCTGTCGCGTGTTGGAACGCTTCCGCCCGTTCCTAGAAAGATGACTCGCAGACTCATGGTTTACACCTTTTCGAATACGACTATTTCTCTTGTTAGGCTTCGGTGAACATAGACAAAATGGGATTCAAGATGCTTATAGCCTAGTGACGTGCCTATATGCCCGATCTTCAACGTTTTCGGAGAGGCAATGCTGATGCGCTGTCCCTTTTTTAGCAGCTCGCTGATGGCGACTAGGAGTTCCTCAACTAGCTGTTTGGTGGTTCGTTTTACGGTGGTTGAGGATATTCCGTAAGGCGGGTCTGTTACAACGCAGTCAATCGTGTTTATTGGCATGTTTCGCACGTCGGCGATTAAGATGCCGTCTGGTCTAATGTTGAAATATTTGAGGTTTCTGATTGTCCCGCGTGCCATGCGTCGCTGTATGTCTAGCCCAACAATGCGGCAGCCTATAAGCGAAGCCTCGATGAGCATGGTTCCTGTACCGCAGAACGGGTCTAAGACGAGTTCTCCGGCTTTGGGTTTGGCCAGGTTAACCATGCACCTTGCAAGTTTTGCTTGCATAGCTGAGGGATGGAAAAAAGGTTTCCTTCTAGGTCTTCTCTCAACG
>JBGPBD010000134.1:0-2934 GCA_041481045.1 Bathyarchaeia archaeon
ATAATGATCTGCTCGTTTCTGAGAGCTCTTTTCAAACCATCATAGGAAAACGGGTTACGGAGCAATTCCTCGACTGGAAGAATCAGATATCCGCCGTTGGCCCTGTGTAATGAGCCCCCGCGGATCATGGTGAAGTCGGTGACAAGGGCGCCGAACTGGGCTTCTTTCTCCACTCTGCCAAAGAGGTTCTGGTAGGTTGGGTTAGTTTCCATTATGACAGGGGCTCCTTTGACGGTTGAGTTATCAACGATAACATTCACCTCATACTTGTTGGCTTGGGCTCTTCTCGGCCAGGCAGTCGGAAAGGGACCCTGTGAAATTTCTTCAAGCCCCTTTATGAACTTGGGCAGGTTGTCCAAGATGTCATTCTGCACGTTATCTAAGAACGTGACGGCATCAGGAAAATCCTTGTATTCCTCTTTTAGATGGTCCACGATGTGTCCAATTGCGAAGTGGGCAACGTCATGATCCAGTTTCTTAAGTGCTGCGTCAGCCTTTCCCTCTAGTTCTCTGACTTGTCTCATCACGCTTGTGAATTGCTCGGTCAACTGGCCCCTTTTCTTCTCGATTTCCTCGCGGGTCTTTTGGTCTAACGCCATAAATTCCTGGTCTGATACAGGTTTTCCTTTGATTACTGGAATCATAAGCCAGCCAACGGGTGATGCCCGCAACATGAAACCTTGTTCTTGGGCCCCTTTCGCAACTTGGCCGATGAGCTTCTGCCTTTCTTCTTCAACAGCTTTGATGGCAGCTGCCTTTCTTGCGCCATAATCTTCACTTTCGAAGGACTTCGGCAAAATCTTCTGTGCTTCCGAAATGAAAGTGGCCACATCATCTCGAAGGTGTTTCCCTTTGCCAGGAGGGAGCTTCATGGCTTTAGGTGCGTAAGAGTTGCGGAAGTTGTAAACGTAGCACCAGTCAGAAGGCACTGGCTTTGTTTTGGCCGTTTCTTCCAAAAAGCCTCTAACAGCGGTTGTCCTGCCCGTTCCGGGATAGCCCGCAACGTAGATGTTGAATCCGCGTTCCTTGATGCCTAAACCGAACTTAAGTGCCCTAACAGCCCTTTTTTGACCGATAATCTCTTGGAGAGGCAATGCCCCCTCTGTGGTTTCACAATGCATGAGATTTGAGGCACATTCCCTTCTCAGTTTCTCTGCAGGCAACTCATTGACCATTCTACGCCAACCCTCAATCCCAGAATATCTGGAGACTAACGATTTAACCTTAATGCAATCATGGTGGCCAGGAACACGAAGCGTCCAAGAACAAAGCTAGAGGAAACATTTTTCATCGGTGAGCAACAGATTTAGGTTGGCAAAAACTGTCTCAATTGCCAACACCGCGTAATGCAGGGATGTCAAATCTGGAAAACCTCACTAAAGTTCAGCTAACCAATCTGGGCAAGGTATTGTACCCAGAGATAGGCATTACAAAAGCGCAAGTAATAGAATACTACGTTAAGATGGCTCCTAGAATGCTTGGCTTTTTGGCTGCCAGACCAATAGTTCTAACTAGGTTTCCCGATGGCATTGGCAACAAAGGTTTCTATGAGAAAAACATGCCACTAGGAACTCCGTCTTGGGTGCATACATTCAAGAAGTACTCCGAGACGGCTGAACGCGAAATAAACTATGTTGTATGCGATGACTTAGACACTTTAATTTGGCTCGCTAATCTCGCGGCTCTGGAGCTTCACGTGACCCTTTCGACGATCAATGAGTCTGAAAAACCTGACATGGTATTATTCGATATTGATCCTCATCCGCCGGCTAATGCAGACGATGTCATGGGTATAGCATTGCTGTTGAAAGAAAAGCTGGATGCCATGGATATGAGGTCGTACGTGAAGACTTCCGGGAAAAAAGGACTACACATAGTCATTCCTGTAGTTCGTGAGTATACATTTAGTCAAACTAGAGGTTTTGTGCATCAAATCGCGAAATATCTTTCCCGTGAATCTTCAATTGTCGTTTCCGAGTTTTCCAGGGTAAAAGAACCTGGAACCATCCACCTAGATTATCTCCAGAATTCTCATGGAAGAACAATGGTATGTCCATACAGCCTAAGGGCGACGCCTCAGGCAACTGTCTCTACGCCACTAGACTGGGAGGATGTCAGGAAAGGATTAAAACCAGAGAAGTTCACTCTATTCAACGTTGCAGAATTTCCAAGTAACCCATGGAAAGGACTGATTGAAAACAAACAAAAACTTGAGGCTTGATTCAATGGAAAATCAGGACGTGCGAATCCCTAAAAGACCGTTTTGGAGCGGGACAGTAACAATAGGATTAGTTAACGTGCCAGTCAAGCTTTACACAATGACATTCGACAAGGCCTTCTCTTTCAGATTTCTTCACAAACAGGACGGACAACCGCTGAAATACCAGAAAGTCTGCGTCAAAGAAAACAAAGTTGTCCCTTGGGAAGACACCGTCAAAGGCTATGAAGTAAGCAAGAACCACTTCATCATATTCCAGAAAGAGGAACTGAAGGCGGCTGAGCCACAGTCCAGCCAGAAAATACGCATAGAAAAGTTCGTTGATTACCTTTCTGTCGATCCCATATACTTCGAAAAATCCTACGTGCTGACACCTGACACGAGCGACGAAGCTTACAGCCTGCTCCTGACCGCTCTGCAAACGATGCACAAAGCCGGAGCAGGACAAATCACGTTAAGAACGAAGGAATACCCAATCCTGTTTCATGCCTATAATGGAGCCTTGATACTAACCACGCTACGCTATGCATATGAGATTGCAGATCCAAGCAACTTTGAAGAGCTAAAAGAACTCAAGGAACCAGAAAAGAAGGAACTAGACCTAGCAAAGAAGATAGTGACTGATCTGTCTGGGGAATTTGACATAACAGAATACAAAGACTCATATGAAGAGAGAATCCGGCAGTTAATCGCGAAGAAAATGAAAGGCGAAACAA
>JBGPBD010000135.1:0-2928 GCA_041481045.1 Bathyarchaeia archaeon
CAAAGTGATGTCGCACAACGCCTACTGAATGAGAACAGTCAAAACCTATAGGTATTCCTCTCTTGTGGGCTTCTCTAACAAGTTTCTGCATGTTAAGAAGCTGCCCGCTTCTGTACAGCACTGACGGGAGAAAAACAAGTGCAACATCTGCCTCCATCATTTCAGCTATTTTGGTCTCGCTCAGAAAGCGCCCATTGTCACTTGTCACGAAAACCAAGTCTCGACGCGGGTCCAAACCTCTCAGCTTTATTGCACTTTCAAGAGCGTATATGTCAGTCGGAAAAGTCAGCGCATCAGCCAGGATCTTTCTCTTCTTTTTGTCAGGTTGATAAAAAGTATGCACAAGCGAGTGTATGTTAACAGTGGTTGTGCCTGTAGCTACGACTTCTTCAGGTTCTGCACCTACAAGTTCAGCACACATTGCCCCGAGTTCTTCGGCAAAGTAAAACCATGGGCGCCTTCCATCGAGCCATCCACCAATGCCCAGTGTCCTCCACTCATCCAGTACACGCAGAACTGAATCTTCAGAATCCTTTGACAATAGACCTAGAGAATTCCCGTCCACATAGATCATGTTGGGTGGAACATAGAATCTGCGACGAAAACCTGAAAGAGGATCTTTCGAGTCCAGTTTGAGCGCAAAATCCTCACTCTTTTCGAATGTGCCATCGGCCATAGAATCTCCGTTTCCAATGCATCAAGTGCGACGCTGGAGAAACATCGTTTCGCAGCTTATAACTAAATCCCAAAAGAAAAAACCAGAGCACGCTCACCTAAAGCAATTATACCTCGATATTCAGAATCAATTAATCGGAAACCAAAAACAAGACTCAACAGACCTTAGAAGCGAGGTTCAATGAAAATACGATTAGACAGCGGAACTCCCTTCAATCTCGAAGCCACTTTGTGTTGTGGGCAGACCTTCAGATGGGATAAGCGGGGCGAATGGTGGTATGGCGTTGTCGGCGAGAAAGCCTTCAAGATACACTGGAACGAACAGGAATTGGAAATCGGAAACGCAGATGTCCATTTCGTGAAGAATTACCTGGGTTTACACGATGATCTGAACAGCATTTTACCGGGCATCAGCAAGGACGGGCACATCAAGCAAGCAGTTAGCATTTTCAGGGGCTTGCGAATCCTGCGCCAAGACCCTTGGGAATGCCTGATTTCATACATTTGTGCAACCTACAAAAACATCGCAGCAATAAAGCAAATGCTACTCAACCTTTCTCGCATGTTCGGAGAAAGACTCTGCCTTGACGGATACGATTTCTACGCGTTCCCGACATCTGAAAAGCTGGCGAAAGCATCAGCCAAAGAACTGAGCAGGTGTGGTCTTGGTTACAGGGCAAAATACGTTCATGAAACAGCGAAAATCGCACACGAAAACTTGCTTGATTTTGCTCGCCTAAGGAAAGAAACCTATGAAAAGGCGAGAGCAGAGCTAATTGGCTTCCCCGGCATAGGCCCGAAAGCTGCAGACTGCATTTTGCTGTTCTCCCTTGAAAAACTTGAAGCCTTTCCTGTCGACGTTTGGATGAGAAGGGTTATTCTGAGACATTATGCAAGTCATTTCCCAGCTGAATTCATTGACAAAATCAAAAACAAAAACTCATTGACGAGATCCCAGTACGATAAACTCAGCCTATTTGGCCGGGAATACTTTGGAAAATTCGCAGGCTACGCCCAAGAGTATCTATATCATTACGAACGAACAATGCAATAGGCCCATCTATTATGCCCGCGGAAAAGCATCCAAAAGGAGCATCTTCAACATTGGCTAAGTCTCCTCCCTGGAAGCTCTCTCTGCCCACTTTTCCAATCGCTTTTTCACTTCTTCTTCAAGCCTCTCTCTCGAAACTAGCTGCCCTCTGAACATGACCTCGTCATCTATGGCTACACTAGGGGCGCTCATGATATCATAGGCCCTGCCTTCCTGCCTGCCTTCTTCAGTGGCCAGATTGACCTCTTTGTATGAGATGTTTAGTCTTCGAGCGACCTCTGAAGCAATGGTTTTGGCCAAAGGACACGTGGGACAAGAAGGCAAAGTGAAAACTCTCAGCTCCAAGATCTTCTCTCCTTTCAAGTCGTAGCTTACCACACGCTAGACTTTTTAAGCCTTTCATGAGAAGCTTAAATGCAGAAAACGTTTAAATCAACTTGAAAACAAGCATACTTGGGCAGACAAAGCATGGGCCCGTAGCTCAGCCCGGTTAGAGCGCCAGGCTCATAAAACTCGCATATTGGGAGACCTGTTGGTCGGGTGTTCAAATCGCCCCGGGCCCACTTCTTTCAGATCGCCTTCGTCCTTACGATTTCTGGTTTTGCTTCGCACGCGCCAAACACTAAGCAGAATATACAGGGCGTTTATGCAGAAAAAAAAGGGAAAACACTTTTGAGGATTTCGTCTGTTTGACCATTCACTTTCCAAAGTTCAGAGCAACGATGAATGTATCCATTAGATTTACGGTTCCATCATGGTTTAAATCTGCATTTGGATTCCATTTTGGATCGCCTGGGCGCGAACCAAAGGCAAGGCTTACCATGAACACGTCTATCAGGTTTACCTTGCCGTCTCCATTGACATCTCCGAGAATAGCAAAAGCCGGGCGGCACACGAGCGCCAATGAAAGAACGATGAACATTGAAACTAAAGCTTTTTTCAACATTTTTTTTCACCTCCATAGTTCAGCTATATTGTCTGTGTAAAGGGAAAATACTTTTTTAGGTTGAACAAACCGAAAGAACGGATACAGGCAATAAACAACTGTTGAAACTATGGATCGTACAGCCTTGAAAGAGTTGAAACGCACACGTTGCCCTCCACTTTGCCACATCCCACTTGATCATGTTTCTCTGAATCAGACGATGTTGGAAAGGAAGTTTTAAGCATAGTAGACCCTACTCAAGTCTAGGTGCTTGACG
>JBGPBD010000136.1:0-2924 GCA_041481045.1 Bathyarchaeia archaeon
CCTCATTCCCACGGCTCCAAGTGTTGTATGATCCGCTTGAGACCTGAACTTCTTCCTTGAAGTTATTGTGATAAAAGTAGTTCCTATTGCTTGAGGACGCAAGAAATATGCCTACCGAGTCGCGTGAAAAGGTGTTTCCGACAAAAGTGTTGAAACTAGAGTAATAGATACTGATCGCTTGGGCGTTGCCCGAGAAAATGTTGTTCGAAAATAAATTGTTATTCGAGTACAGAAGCACAATTCCACTGGTGTCATTGGCAATAATGCTGTTCGAAATGACATTGTTCGTCGAAGAGTAGAAGGACAATCCTGTGTAGGCATTTACGATTTTGGTATTGTTCACAGATATCCCTCTTGCTCTATCTACCGCTATTCCAGTGTCGAAAGTCCGGGGGACACTTTTCGTAATGGTCAAGCTCTCAATCGCAACGTTGTCCGCGGTTATTGCAATCACGTTGCTTGCATCAAAACCGTCGATTATAGTCGTGTCTCTGTCTTCGCCGATCAAGAATAGACTCTGGCTGATGTTGAAATGCTCAACATAGGTGCCTCTCGCCACAAAAATAGTTGTGCCTGGAATGGCGCTATCTATTGCATCTTGAATGGTAGGATATTCAACGCTAGGAACATGTATTATGTTAAAATCTGCATTTACAGAACTGAGTCTCATAAAGCAGAACGGTGACATCAAGAATATACAAGGAAGAAGAATTGTGACATATTTGTTCAAAGCAACCACAATCCTTTTCTTATGACTTGATTGTTAAACATATTTCTCAACATCACTTTCGAGCAAGCATTTTACCTAGCATCAGGGAACATGCAACAGATACTGAGAGGCCAGGGACAAATACCATTGGGTTTATCATCGGTTGAACCAGGGCCCATATAGCAACAGTGAAAGATGCGACGAGGGTCAAGCTTAAGATAAGGGTCTTGAAATTGTCTCTTTTTCCTTCTTCTTGCTGCGTCAAGACCGAGCGAAGCTGATCTTGCATTTGTTTTATCTGCTGATCTGTTGCTAGAATCACGACGTTCTTTTCGCTGTCCTGGAATCTGAAACTTAAGAGTGCGTATCGTTGAAGCTGCCAAGGATTCTTCTTCGGCACTATGCGGACTATGTTGCTCTTCTCCATCTTCTTCAAAATCGTCTGGATCTTCCTGATGAATTGGGGATCAAGAGTCTTTTCTTCTCCATACAACCTCCAAATGAGGTCCTTAACATCAGGGAACGTCAGGTCCAACTGGAAGGACGCGATTGCCTTGACAAGGTTGTACTGATATTCGCCTTCCCTAAGCCGTATGTTGCTGGAAACAAGCTCTGCGCTCGACGCTTCTTCAAGCAATTTGATCTCTTGCGGCAGTAGTCTACGTTGAGACAAGTGTCGTCCCCTATCACCAATCTTAATTTCAATCGAACTAAATAGTCTGTTGCTCCCCTGTTCAATAGTTTCAATTGAACTAGATAATAAATGCTCCGAAATCGGAATATGAAGTTTCAATTCTTTCAACACCTGCACAGACATTCTCAATTGAGTCAACAGAAAAATCCCTTATCTCGTTAAACGGGCCTAGTAATATTGAAGTGCCAAGGCATGGAAACGTATTTAGACGACCGCAGTCTTGCGTACCTGCCCCTGCAGAAAAGATGCCAAGAGAAATATCACACCTGCGGCTTCCCGCTGGGTAAGAAATACAGGAGCCACTTCGAGATTATCGCGCTGATGGTGGAAGCCGTCAAGGAAGGCGGGCAAGCCAAATTCTCGATAATGAAGCATGCGAATATCAACTGCGGTCAGCTTAACAGGTTTCTTAATTCCCTTATTGATATGGGTTTCATCGAGCAGAGTACGGTTGAAGGCAGATCGATGTACCACGCAAGCGCCAGAGGGCAATCGTTTCTAAGACAGTACTACATTCTGTTGAGCTTGCTGATGACCTCAGATAAGGATGCCAGACGTTTACCCCTCATATACGAAGCACAACCCAGGCGCCAGTTAACATCGTCTTCTAGTTCAGATGTTTCTCAATATCGCTGATGGTCCAGTTTGAGACGTAGTGTTCTCCTGTTGTTTTGGGTTGGTAGTATGGAGTCTCTCCTCTAACAGTCGTGTTTTGAACTCTTTGGGTGCTATTTTATAAGTCTAAGAAGCTCCAGAATCTGAGAAGAGGTCTTCATATTGACTCGCAAACTCACCTATTCGAGTGCTGGCGTGGACAGAGACCAAAGAGCTGAATCGAAAAAAGCACTGCAAACTCTGAAAAAGACTTACCGCCATAGTTGTTATGGCAAAGTTGTTGAGCTCCCCTACGGAAGGATATTTCCTTTTCACGACCGCTATCTCGACTTGGTCATCGAAGGTGTAGGCACGAAGGTCCTGTTGGCGCAGCTTGCGGGAAAATATGATAGCATCGGGATTGACGGTATCGCCATGGCGGTCAATGACGTAATACGATCAGGTGCCAAACCTCTAGCAGTCGCTGACAACATTCATGCGCAAGTCTCCGATTCAGCTCTCGTGCAAGAATGGATGAAAGGCATCGTCAAAGGCGCGGAAGAATCTGAGTGCGTCGTGCCTAGCGGCGAGATCGGTGACGTAGCCGATCTGATTAAAGGTCTGCACCAGGGCAAGGGTTTCGACATGGTATTCGCTTCAATAGGTGAAGTTGCTAAAGACAAAGTTATCACTGGAAAGAGCGTAAAACCTGGCGACCCAATAATCGGCCTCAGAAGCTCTGGTGTTCACAGCAACGGCATTTCATTGGTCAGAAAAGTACTCTTTACACAATGGGGCGGAAAGTATGGACCTCACGTCGTTCCAGACGGGTTAACGAGAGAAATAGTCAATGAGGTTCTAGAGCCGACCAGAATATACGTCAAACCTTTCCTCCGACTCACAGAACAACTTGATTTGAAAGGAGCC
>JBGPBD010000137.1:0-2907 GCA_041481045.1 Bathyarchaeia archaeon
GGAAAGTATGGCTTTTTCAGCGTTTATTATTACTATTTCTTCACCGTTCAACAGTCGTTTGGCGATGTACGTGCCCATTCTTCCCAGAATGAGGCCGTCCGCATCTATTATTGTGGTAGGCTCGGATGCTGTTTGCATTCTCTCACCCAATTATCCTGATTTTGGAACCTTTTGGGTTCTTCTTAACCAGTTCGGAAAGAGACAGACATTTACCCTTTGCAGCGGTTACTTTCTCTTTTGCCTTTTCTGAGAAGGCAACGGCTGCTACGGTCACCGGGTGGCTGATTTCCCCTGCGCTTAACAGTTTCCCGGGAACTGCAACGATTTCATTTTTGTCCGTGTATCTGCTCAATCGGCTCAAGTTCACGGTTACGTGTCTTCTTCTCGGGCTGGCTAGGCGTTTCGCTATGTCCCGCCATATGGCCGCCTTGTTTTCTCTGCCCTGTTTTCTTAGGAATCGAATGAGTTCTATGAGCTCTGGGTTCGTAGTTTTAGGTTTCTTCACTCTTTTTCACCTTGACATGAGTTTCGAATTCCTTCAACTGCTTCTCCAGGGTTTTGACGCCCTCTATGATTGCCCTTTCTGGCGGAAGTGCGCCTGTGGATTCTAAGTTGAATATGAACGTTCCTTCTTCCCAGCTGATCTCTATTGCCTTAGGGTTCTGTGGGCAGGCTTGAACGCAGTCTTTGCAGAGCGTGCATGCTGTCAGGGCACGAATTTCTATTTTTTTGTCAGTTTTTTCCAATACTTTTTTCGGGCAGATTTCCACACACTTTCCACAAGCATCACAATTCTTGCTTGAAATCGTTATCTTTGGGTAATATTTGTATGAACACATCGAAACTGGTTGCCACTTGGCGTGATTTTTTCCTTTCCCGAGCCTTGCGTAGGCTTCGAGTCGAAGTGCTTGTTCTTTTGCCAGCTTTGCTAGCGGGATCTTGTCGCTAACAGGTACTACGTCCTTGTTTTCGGAGATTAGTTCGCCTGAATAAACGGGTCTTGTTCCTTCTTTTGCTTGCGCATCAAGTGTGAGTGTTACTCTGCAAAGGTTGCATCCAAATTCGCTTTTGCATGGGCATTCTTCAGGCAGGTTGTAGGTGTCTAGGTCAGTTTTGAGAGGAACGAGCCCAAGTCTGTGGGCTATTGTTTCATCCTGCATTATGGAGGAGTTTTCAAGTATTACGATTTCGTCTATAGCCATGCATGGTACTTCGGAGATTATTGCCCTTCTCAGGGCATTTACGTACGGAACGTTAGCTCCTCGAATGAGCAAACGAATGTTGTTATCGTCTTTTTCAAGCACTTTTATTTCCACTGGTTTGGTCGCTCCATGTAGCCTATGATGTTGGCTGTGCCGTTCAATAGAATATTCGTGCATTATTTCAATTTTTCTATTTGAAGAAGGACGTTAAGGGTCTGTTAGACTCTTCTTCCTCTTCGGCCGCCTGGTCTTCGTGTTCCATCGTGTGGGACAGGGGTGATCTCTTCGATGCGTTCTATGCGAAATCCGGCTCTTGCCAAGGCCCTTATGGCTGCTTGTGCTCCTGGTCCAGGGGTTCTTGGTCCTGATCCGCCTGGGGCCCTGACTTTGATGTGTATTGCTGTTATTCCCTTGTCTTTGGCTACGTCTGCTGCGGCTCCAGCCGCGCGCATGGCAGCGTATGGTGAAGATTCCAGCCTGTCTGCCTTGACGAACATTCCTCCTGATGTTCTGGCTATCGTTTCTGCGCCGGAAATGTCCGTTATGTGGATGAGCGTGTTGTTGTAAGAGCTGAATATGTGGACGACGGCCCACCTCTCGTTCCTTCTGCTACTGCTCATTGTTCCTCCCCTGTATGTGCGTTAGATGCTTGTGGTCCAGTTGTTGGCGCAACAAATATTGTTTGGCGCAAAGGGTGACTGGGGTTTGTAAGCGCGCTTTTGGGGGCGTACGTTATCTGCGGTTCTTCCTCTTTTGCCACTACATAGCTTGGTACTGTGACTCGCCTTTTTCCTACGGCTATGTGTCCGTGAGTTATCAGCTGACGACACTGGTGTATCGTTTTTCCCATGCCCTTGCGAAAAACGATCGTTTGCAGTCTGCGTTCCAGGAGGTCTTCTATCGCCAAGTCCAATATATCATCAAGAACTGCCGTTTCATTTAGCACGCCAAGTTTCTTTAGCCGGGCGAGAAGCTCTGCTTCCATTTTCTTGCGTTCTTCAAGTGGCTTGCCAACAAGCGAGCGTGCTATTCCTCTGAAGTTTGACAGGGTTGTTTCATGCCGCCATAACTCATGTTTATTTCTTAGGCCATACTGTCCTAGCAGCTTTAGTTCTGCCTGCAGGATATCAGTTCGCCATGGGAAACGCGGGGTGGCATATTTCTTCCTCTGCCTTCTTGGGTCACCCATGGCTACTCACGCCTAGCCGCAGCCTGCTTTGCAGCGAGATCTTTCTTCTTGACGCCAAGAGCTTTTCCGCCCCTTCCAGTTGTCTTGGTTCTTTGTCCGCGCACTTTCAGTCCATAAGCATGACGATATCCACGCCAGGACTTGATGTTCTTCATCTGTTCTATGTCCATTTTGTTTCTTAGAACCAGATCTGCGCTGATCAGATGGGCGTCTTTTCCTGATTCTGCATCTTTTCTTCTGTTGAAAAGCCAGGAAGGCAACTCGTGCTTCGTAGGATCCTTCACTAATTCTTTAATTTTCTCAACTTCTGCTTCTGTCAGAAAACCGGCTCTCTTGTCTGGGTCAATCTTTCCTGTTCTCAAAAGGGCGTTTGCAAGGTTCAAGCTTATCCCCCTGACTTTTGCAAGGGCGTAAGCTGACTTCAACGTGCCGTCCACGTCAACATCGACTATTCGAAGTATGTGCCGGAACTCTTCTGACATTCATCAACAACCATGTATTGTCTTGAGCTACAAA
>JBGPBD010000138.1:0-2878 GCA_041481045.1 Bathyarchaeia archaeon
ACATCTTGTGATCCTTCAGAAACTGTGGGAAACTCATGAATACTCTGCTTACATCGCGCGCCATTCCGTCGATTGTTACGGGGTATTGAAAGTGATGGGCTGAGAGGACACATGCAAGTTCCTGCGATCTTCCAACTCCAAACGCTGGAACTAGCACAGTTCCGCCTTTTTCCGCAACCTCCGTGCACGCGTCTACAAAGTCCTTTTCCAGTTTCTGGCGCTCCGTGTGTTCTTCAGTAGCATACGTGCTTTCGATTATAACCGCATCTAGGTCTCCATAATTCATCTTGGCTCCTGGAAGAAGCCTCGTCTCTGTAAGGTTAAAGTCGCCTGTGAACAGTATTCGCTTTCCCTCAGCTTCGATCAAAGGTTGCACGCTGCCCGGTATGTGTCCAGCGTTCTTGAATTGAAAGGTTATGTCGCCAACTGTCCGCGGGGTGTCGAAGTCCACATGTATACTGCTATTCATCATAGACTTGAGTTCCAAGTACTCAAAAGGTAAATAGTAGCTTGAAAGGTGTATGAAGTCCGAAATGAGCAGCTGATTCAGTTCAGCCGTTAATCTATTAGTGTACAGTGGCTTCTTTCCTTGCACGTAAAATATCGGGATGGCACCTGAATGGTCCAGGTGACTGTGGCTTAGAATTATCGCGTCAACATCCTTCGGCTGGACATGCATCGGAAAGCCTGGCGTGTGATCCAGCATGGCGCCATAGTCCAGCAAAACCCGTGATTTCTCGGTTTTCACTGTTATTGCAATTCTCCCAACTTCGCGGGTTCCGCCTAGAAACTTAATCTCTAATTGGCTCATTTGTTTTCATCTTTCAGTTCAATAATCATCTTTCATCCATTTTAAAAATGTATTGACCTCTCAGTTAGAGAAACCCTAACGTTTCCCCTCTTTATGGCCACTAAGACCTCATCAACGTCCAACGAAGCTCGGACCTCAGTGTAAACATTCCAAGGATCGTGGCTGAAATGCGAGTCGCTGCCAGCCACGCCAGGCAAACCTCTTGTTTTGGCCAATTCTTGAGCTCTCTTGTTTTGAAGCGGGGATGTTATGCCGTTCAAAGTTTCGATGGCGTCCAAATCAAGCTTCGCTGCCAACTCACGAAGGCCGTACCCCCGATATGGGTGAGGTGCAATTGCGAGGGCATTGTTTGTTTTTGAGTATGCAATTACGTTTCGCGCCGTCCATGGTTGCGGCGGCAGTTGACTTATCCCCAGCAGTATGATTTCGCCTTCTTCGGCGCTTATTTCTACGCCTGGAATTATTAGAATGTCTGGGTAAGCTTTTGCAAGCTCAGCCGTTTTCCAGTAGCCTTCAAACGTGTTGTGGTCAGTTATAGCTATTGCTTTGATGGTTGGGTGATTGTTCAGTCTCTCCACTATGGTTTTAGGCGGGTTTGTCGCATCTGACGAATAGCAAGTGTGAAAATGTAAGTCTGCGCACAGCAATTATGTTCGCTCAGCTTTTTGTTTTCAAGATGAAGTAAATGCGGGTCAATATTGGTCCTGTTCCAAATTGGGTTTCTGGGTTTTTATCTTCACACAGTACGCACGTGTCAAGCCATGGTTATCTATGCTAAGCACAAGTTTTTCTTTAAAGGAGCCTTTTCAAGGTCAATGATTCTGAAGTTGATCTTTTTCCTTCGGCATGTTCTCCTGCAGGCATCCGCGATGGTTTTCTTCCAGTTCTTAGAATCGTTGATGAGTACGACTGTCTCGTAGTTCGCTCGGTTGACATAATCTGCGACTTGTTTAGCGACGTATTCGGTTGTTTCCTTGTCGAGTGGCAGGACGGTTTCGTGTTGCGACAATGGATAAACTTCGTCCAGCTCTGCTGGGACCACGCCGAACGGAAATGCATAGAAGCAAGTGTGAATTTCGTTTTTTCCCTGTTTTTCTTGTCTGAGAGTTCTTGCTATTCGCTTGTATTCTCTAGATTTGTGGAAAGGTTTTGTTTCAGTTTGAGGCATTAGCAAAAGTGTCTTGGCCTGCTTGGGTTTTGCGTATCTTCCTCCAAGCAATTTTCTGTAGTGAACAACTTCGGGTCGCATCAGACTAATGGCATTGAAAAAGAATAGACCACTGTCCTTCGCAGCTGGATTGTGTTTCTCGATGAATTCCCCATATTTAGAAAGTCTTTTCAGGGCCTGAAGTAACGCTGGATGTGCGTGAGCTCGCATCTCAACGTGTTCCCACAATCTGCCATCTTCTATGGCTTGTTTTACCCGCTTCATTTCCGCGCTGCAAGCGTAGAGGTTATGTTCAGCAAGGAAGCTTATCGCCTGTTCTTTGCTGAGCTCCTGTACCTGCTTCGGCGTCGTACCACTGCATTTTGGGCATGCGCACGGGAAATATTTCAGCTCGTGCAGCCTGTACGTGCCATTCTCAGTCATGTACCGATTTTCTTTTGCATAAAGCGCGTAGGCTGCAGAATCAAAAAGATCGCATCCCAACGCGACGGCTAAGGCAAACATGAATGGATGCCCCGCCCCGAAAAGATGCAGCGGTCTGTCAAAGGGCAAATTCATTTTTGCCGCCATTATCATGTCTATGAGCACGTCGAAACGGTAACGTTCCATGACTTCAGTTGGGCTACCCAAAGCATGAATGTTGAATGGAAGCTTGCCCGTTTCTCGGGCAGATTTGGCCACAAGATTCAAGTATTTTCCTCCTTGCACTGGGCCCACCCAGAGAATGTCGTCTCGAGTCTTAGTTTTGAAGAGTTCGCTGGCGCGTTTCAATGTTTCCCGCACTGTCTGTGCAGCGCGTTTTTCGGTAATCTCCCAGCCAGTTGGAATATCTAATATGGTAGCTATGTCAGTGTCAATCTGTTCTTGATACTTGACTATTTTTCTTGGGTCCGTTTGTA
>JBGPBD010000139.1:0-2874 GCA_041481045.1 Bathyarchaeia archaeon
AAATCTTCGGGTATTCGATAGGCTCACTATGAAGATCAAGGTAAACAACAGACGAAAAGATCTTGGAAATCGTATACTGTGGTTTTTCAAGTTCGTTCTTCAGCCTTTGGATGCTGTAGGAATCTTCAAACACGTCGGGCTGGAAGCTTTCTCCAAAGACTGCGACAGTCGCATTGTGCAAGCTGAAGGGGGTTACACTATCGGCGAGCCCGACAAAAAGAGAAGTTACCTGGTAAACAGTTTTCCATAGGGTTAGGACGTCTTCAATGGAATAGAGGTAGTAGGTTGAAAGCGTGGCTTGAAGAAGCGAATCATCTTTGCTCAGGTCGAACGTTCTTCTGCTAAGCCAAGTCATAAAGCGGAAATAGGCTTCCAGTTCTGCATCGTTTTCATAGTGCCCTCTGGGCTTGTATTGCGTGTAATCTTCACCAGGGTAAGGCTCCACTTTTTTTGCCTCAAGGATCTTTTCCACGATAATCTCAGCTTCATCGTGGACAGGAAGAGGTAAAGAGACGTTCGAGTCGATGAGGAACGCAGCCACTGAAAAGTACATGAGCACCTCTTTTGACGCTGCTTTCAGTTGAGCTGATGATGTTGAAACGTATGCTTCCAAGCTTTTCTGGAGCAGGCGACTGGTCATCTGCCTGACCATCGGAATCAAGTGTTCTTTCTCAACATCTTTCAGAAGATTATCGAAGATCAAATGGTAAAGATGAAGAATCGAGTCTGTGGTTATGAGGACAGGCAGGTCCCTCAGAAAAACATTGCAATAGGCATCTTCCATCGTGCTTTCATGAAGATTCGTAATCACGACAAAGCCATTCTTAGATAGCGCATCCAGGGCTTTTTCACCTGGAAAGAGAGCGTTCTGTATCTGTTCAAGATATTCAACTTGGCTGAGATTGAGCGATAAAGACGCGAGCAGATCATTGATCGTCGCCTGAGTGGGTTCCAGATTCAGATCCGGAAGGGAAAGGAGCGCAGCCAACGAAACTGAGCCGTAAGTGTTAGAGGAAGGTGTCTTTCGGTAATAGTGGTAGCCCCCCAAGAACAAGCTCACAAGAAGAAGAACACCTATGAGCAGCACTGAGATACGCTTGGAATACACACTGCTTTTCCAAGTGGTTTCCTTCATAATGAACCCAGCTGAGCCCAAGTACGCCTGATTTGAAACTGAAATTTAATCCTAGTGCTTAGAACAGTCTGTCCTAAAACTAGTACGAATAAAAAAGTACAACTCGCAATGGCGCTGCCCTCATGTTTCATCAGGCGTATGTTTCTATGATTGATTAGCACGCATCACTTGGACTGGTTTGCCCGCGCCACAAGCGTTCTAGCGTATAGCGGAGCAGGTCAGCTGCCGCAGTCTCTGTCTTCTTGCACAAAACACGCACATCATCGAATCGAGCAGAATCCAATTGACTGGCTTTGTACCTCTACTCAAGCCCCTATCATATGTTTGCGATGCTTCTTTGCTTCTGACCATCAGAGAGTCGCCAAGCCTGCTGAGGCCTGCTCAAAATGACATGTATCTAGCTGGAAAGCAATTCTACGATGCTTTATCTTCACTTTTGAAGGAGCTACAATCGACCTCTAAGGTTTTTGCTAGGCTTTTCAGGTCTTCGTCGCTCATCCACTCGGTCTTCAAGTACCGGCAGATGTTTTCGTCTTTCCATCCTAACTTGCGCGCTTCTTCCACGGCACAGTGGTAAGCCTCGATCTCCGTCGGTCTTTCACAGTAATCGAAACGATCGTCGAAAAGCTCTTTTCCTTCCATGAACTGTCTAACGTGAACCAGCTCATGAATTATGTCCAAGTAAATTTCAACGATGTCCCCTTCCTTCAAGTAGTTGGAGCTAATCAGAATGTGGCCGTCACGGTTGTTTACTCCCATGTAGCCTCTTGTTCCGGCAAACTCAACCTTGAGGTTGCGCAGAACCTCGTCAGTTCTTTCTCCGAAGATATCTCTGACAGCCTCCACTTTTTCGAAGCCTTTAAAATAATCCATAAACTGGTACGTTGAAACCGGAACATCCCTGGCTATCTTGACCTTCAACAGCGCGCTGATAGTCCTCTTTTCCTCCTTACCTTCTGTATCTCAAAAGGACATTGACTAGTAAAGTTTATCCTTCTGCAGAAGCCTTGACTTCGTTGTATGTTTCAAGTAAAGAACATGACGGAGCAGGATCTCCCTTTTTCGGTCCAAATTACTGACCAGATGAACTGGGGCATGATAGAAGACGATTTTAAATTCATGCTTGAACTCGAGCCAGAAGGCTGCTTCGTCCTGTTCGACGGCAAAGAAAGAGTCGGGATAGCCACGACCGTGAGCTACGGCAAAATAGGCTGGTTCGGAAACCTAATCGTCGCCGAAAGTCAAAGAGGGAAAGGCGCTGGCTCTTTGCTAGTGAAACACTCGATAGAATATCTGAAAAGCAGAGGTGTCGAAACTGTTGGACTTTACGCGTACATCAACAAACTGCCCTTCTACAGAAGGCTTGGTTTCGAGTATGACTCAAACTTCTCAGTTCTGACAGGCAAAGGTTTTTCTTCACCAGAAGAACCAAGCGTCGCAAAGGTTAGAAGACACGATGTTCAACAGATTATCGACTGTGACAGCTCTTGTTTCGGAGCCTCAAGAAGAAAAGTCTTGGAATCCATTCTCGACAACCCGAACAACCTCGGATACGTGCTTACAGAGGAGAGAAAGATGGTTGGGTTCGCTCTTGCAAAAGCATGGGGCAGCATAGCGGTTCTGGGACCACTTGTGTGCCCGCTGGGACACAACGATGTAGCAAATAAGCTGTTGAAGACCCTGCTTAACGAGCTGGAAGGGTCAGAGATTTCATTGTGTCTTCCGGAAAAGGAGAGGTC
>JBGPBD010000140.1:0-2860 GCA_041481045.1 Bathyarchaeia archaeon
CTGATCGGCTGAAGAATCCAGTGTGGAACCGCGAACATTTTCGATGATGATTAGGTCTTCACTGGCTTGAAAACGGGTTGCAATTGCCCATTCAACTTCGGAAGCATCAAACACATTGATATCTGAATCCACGACCACAGCATGTTTAAGGCTGGGGTGCGCTGCGAAAGCCGCTAACAGCGCGTTTTTACCATCGCCGTCAAGCTGCTTCTCAACTGATATGAAAGCGTGAAGCCATCCATTGCCCCCAACTGAAAGGTTGATGGCATAGACCTTGGGCACAACCTTCGACACACTTTCCCAAATCAAGACTTCATGGGGCAAACCCATCAAAAGCCTGTGTTCAGCGCCTGATGGAAGAAGCCCCTCGTAGACATATTCCCTGCGATGCATGATGCCGACGACTTCCACGACAGGCTGCTTTCTTTGAATATCATAGGTTCCAGTGACATCCACAAACGGTCCCTCTGCAACCTCTTTTGTTGCGGAAATCTTGCCTTCCAAGACCAGCTCAGCATTAGCTGGAGCGTCTGCGTCTACGCTTTTGCAGTGAACGAGTCGAAGACCATTGTTCAACAACGTATTTGCCACCTCAAACTCGTTTACGCCGAAGGGAACAGGTGAAGAAGCAGCAAGCAGAATTGCAGGATGAACCCCGATGGATATCGCTATTTCCAAGTCTTTGCCGACTTCTTTTGCCTCATTCCAAAGTTTGAAAAGATGTCTGGGAACTAAGCGGATTGCTAAATGATTCTTGTCCAAAACTTGGAGGCGATGAATTGACAGGTTCTCAGCTTTTCCATCAAGGCTTTTGGCGTGTACGACTCCGGAGGTAATGTATGGACCTGCATCGCGTTCGAAATGTGTTAGAATTGGGATCTTTGAGAGGTCGACCTTCCTCTCTGAGACTTCCTTGACAGCTCCATCTTCAACAGCTTTCGGCTTCTTAGGTGATCGCCAAGCCCACAGCATTCTTCGATAAAGCCCTTCTGGATCAACGTTGAGCGCTGCGCAGATTCTTCTTCTGGTTCCGCAAACGTTGGTGATAACCCTCGCATCGCCATCTTTGACTTTTTCAAAAAGCAATATTGGGCCATCATTGTCAAAGGTCTTCATTAAATGCGAGATTTCAAAAACTGTAGAAACAGGGTCTCTTACGCGTAAAACTTGCTTCTCCTTTTCCATTTGCTTAAGAAAGTCTCCGAGGCTCATGCTGTCAACCCCTCTTTTTTTACGGTTTCTTCTGCATTGACAACTTTCTCTATTAATCTCTTGAAGAACGATTGTGCCTGCATCTCATCCATGGTCTCCAAGTAGATTGAGACCAACGCTATTTTCTCTTTCTTGGTAGCCACGTATTCGGCGAACATCCGCGCTGAGATTATGTATCTGTCACCTAAGAGGACAGAGGAGGTGGCTGGGCCTGGCATTCCCTTCGGTTTTGGAACAGCTATTGCGAGCGTTCCCATCTTGTCCTCATTTTCGCTTAACAAAACTAAACATGAATTGCTTGTCTCCAAATACACTGCGAAGAAATGCACGTTCTGCTCAACTATTTCATCTTTGACAACTCGCGCGCGTTCCATCTTTCGAAGTCTCCATGGCTTATTAGTAGCTTCATGCATTCACTATTTATCACTTTCAAGAGACGAGGCCCAGGATGGTCGAAAACAGACCGGAACACATTTTGCAAATACTTAGAGATACGTTTACGGTGCCGAGATGGATAACGTCAACCAAGGATCCTTTCAAAACGCTAATTGCCACGGTGATCTCGCAGAACACTGCGGACAGGAACACAGCAAGAGCTTTCGAAAACCTTTCGAACAGGTTCCAAATTGCGCCCGAAGTCCTAGCGAAGGTCGAAACAAGCCAAATCGAACAATGCCTGAAAGTAGCAGGTCTCTACAGAAACAAAGCCAGAAACATAAAGCAAATTTCAGCAATAATCCTCAACCAGTTTCACGGTAGCCTAGAATCGATTTTGTCTTTGCCCCTCGAGGAAGCGAGGAAAATGCTTCTTCAGCTTCCAGGAGTCGGACCGAAAACAGCCGACGTTGTGCTTCTTTTCTCTGCAGAAAAGCCTACCATTCCAGTTGACACGCACGTTTATCGCGTATCGAAAAGGTTGGGATTGGCTCCTGAAGGCGGCGGTTATGAGGACGTTCGTGCGTCCCTACAAAGGCTCTATAGTCCGAAGGATTACGCCTCAGTTCATGTGCTGCTGATTCTTCATGGCAGAAAATACTGCAAGGCAAGAAAACCGCTATGCAAGGACTGCCCAATTAACGAGTCTTGCCCATCAAGATACGCGTGGGATAATAGTGACTGAACTCAACACGGAGGTCGCAAGATACTTTCCATACGCTGAAGTGAGGCCGCGACAAGACGAGTTCATCAAAACGATTTTCGAAGCCGTCGACAACGGCCATTCAGTCCTCATTGAAGGAAGCAATGGTTTAGGAAAAACTGTCGCAGCATTGTCAGCATGCCTTCCCAAAGCTGAGGAGAAGAAACTCAAGATACTGTACGTTGCAAGGACACATCGGCAACATGATCGTGTCATCGAAGAGTTGAAAGCAATTTCAAGGAAGAATCAGGTTTCAGGCCTATCAATTCGAGGTCGTCATGAAATGTGCCTCAACAGCCTAATAACAAAGCATGCCTTGGACGCACGAGAAGCCATAGAGGCCTGCGAACTGTTGAAGGCCAAACACTTGTGCTCGTACTATCGAAGCATCGAAGAGCAAGAAGCAGAATATTCTGAACTGCAGAATCAAATCACCATTCACCCGTGCACGGCTTCGGAAATCCATAAAATAGGACGGAGAAGAGGTTTCTGCCCCTACGAACTCATAAA
>JBGPBD010000141.1:0-2789 GCA_041481045.1 Bathyarchaeia archaeon
CAAGACATTGCCTGCTGAATTGAGAAGCTGGTATAATATTACGCAGGGAGCGCTTAAAGTGATTTTGAACGCGAGTTATGGAGTGTTCGGCGCCGACAGCTTTGACCTCTACTGTCCGCCAGTGGCAGAAGCAACAGCAGCCATTGGGAGGCATTCGATAACTCAAATCCTTAATAGGGCAGAGCAGCTCAACATTCAGGTGTTATATGGCGACACTGACAGCCTTTTTTTGAAAAATCCTTCAAGACAACAGACCGAAGAGTTAGCCCATTGGACAGAGCACGAGTTGAAGATGGGGCTAGACGTGGATAAGGTCTACAGATACGCGGTCTTCAGTTCACGAAAAAAGAACTACCTTGGTGTCTTGGAGGATGGAACAGTGGATGTCAAAGGACTAACAGGAAAAAAAAGGCACATTCCAATTTTCATCAAGAAAGCCTTTGACAGAATGAAGCAATGCCTTGCAGTTGTGAAAACCCCGTCAGATTTTGAAAAAGCAAAAAGAGACATCGGGGAAATCGTCCGTGAATGTTACATGCGGCTGAAAAGACGGGAATGGGAAAACATGGAAGAACTCGCGTTCAACGTGACTCTTGGCGATGAACTGAAACATTATACGAAGACAACACCGCAGCATGTGAGAGCTGCAAGAATGTTAGAGGATCACGGCGCTGAATTGAAAGCAGGCGATCTCATAAGCTTCGTCAAGGTAACTAGAGAACCACATGTGAAGCCAGTTAAGCTCGCAACCAAAAGCGAGATCGACGTCGACAAGTACATAGCGTATCTTCAATCAACTTTCGATCAGGTTCTGGATGCGTTGGGCTTAGATTTCGAGGAAATAATAGGACTAACAAAACTGGAAAGATTCATGTGAGGCTTCATAGCTTCTCAATCTTCCGTCAGCGTTTTCAACCCACGCGATTTTAACGGTTCAATGACTGTAGGTCTGCTCAATATTCGAAGAACCAAATAACCTATGACTGCAATAGTCAGTAAACTGCTGACCAAAATGCTGATCATAGTTGTAATCCAAGCTGGCAAAAATGCGAGCGGTGAAGGCTGGTAAGGAAACCATATCCATAGATACCCGCCACCAACGATTATTCCTATAGGCAAAGCGCCTGCAATACACGCGGACAACTTGTGTTTCCTCAATGACAACACAAGAATTGCTGCTACTAAATTAGCGAAGGAACCGAAGACTACGTCAATGAATCCGATTGGTCCGAACACATTCACAACAACACATCCGACTGTGACTCCAACGACGACAGGCAATCCTAACAAAGCAGCTAACGCGATCAAAAAGTCTGAAAGACGTAATTGTATAGGTCCGTAGATTGAAGGATTCCCGAAAGGAGAAAACGACTGCACCAGGTTGATCATGGCATAAAGAGCTGCAAAGACAGCTGTCAGTGCCAAGTCTCTGCTATCGAATTCTATTTTTTCACCTCCTAATCCCGGGATTTATAGCGGCGGAACGGGTGGAGGTTCACTCACCCGCCAACCTAGAAAAACATAGGGTTCTTAGCTATTAAGCATTGTTGGAGATTTGCCGCTTATACCTTGACTGGACAAGTATCTGAAGTGTTTTGGCAATGATCTCTTGCTCCTGCAGAGCAACATGGTACGCATGACGCTTAATAGACCATCAAAAAGACGTCCTAAGCACATGAAAAAGCAAGTCTACAAGGGTCGCGGCAGCCACTACTAAAGAAATTGCAAGAACCACTTGGCGTTCAGTTAGCGGGCGATGATAAGTGATGAGAGTAATCAGGCTTCTTCTGTGATTTGAAGACAGTCTGCTGCCGTCAAAAGAAACGTGTGCTTTTGCTCTGGAAAAGAAGAAAGTAAGAAGGATTAATGCAGAATTCAGAATATAGGGGAGAAGTGAGACCGCTAGATCGAACTTCACGTCTGAAATGATCGCAAATGCAGCCAACGTCATTCCAATCGCAAAAGACCCACTATTGCCTACGAAGATCTTGCCCCTGGAATTGAAGAAGGCAAGAACAAGCCAAACGGCCAAAGGACCATAAAGCATAATCGCATTTGAACGCGATAGAATCATCAATCCGATCATGATTATTGCTGGACATACCGTTTCCAGTCCATTCAGTCCGCCAAGCTGATTCACGGTGTTCGTAAATATGGTGACGAGCAAAGGGATGATCAGGAAGTAATAGTAGATTCCAAAGTTTATCGTTCCAAGCATCGGAATCGATATTGCGAGACGCAGATTGAGCCAAGAGGCCAAAGAGCATAGAGGTATAGCAGCGACCAGCGGTAGGAACGCCTTATATCGCCACCTAAGGTCAATCCAGTCATCCAACAAGCCCATAAAACCACCGAAAAGTATGCAGACGGCCAAAGTCAAAGGTTTGGAAACACTATTTGATGTCTGAATGACATCAAAAGAGTATATGAGAAAAAGGTACGTCACGCTGACCAGCACATAAAAGACGCCTATGCCATTTGGGATCATAGGTCTGTTTGGCTTATGCTGGTCTGGAGCCTTCGGAAACAATAGAACTCCTCTAAGCGCCTAGATCCTGATGATACTTTGCCCAGTCAATCTTGTAAAGGGCCACGAGAGGAATTATGCCACCATATGCCTGGGCATTGCTCGGTGTCAAATCTTCTCCAGCAAAATAGGCCTCCTTGAAGTACGTCGGCTGAACACCAGCCACGTCCGGGGCTACCCCATTTACGTCACACCACCGCTGCTTTGCCCAGCTCATTAGCTTGTATATCGTGGAGTTTGTCCCGAAATCATTCCAGACCCA
>JBGPBD010000142.1:0-2763 GCA_041481045.1 Bathyarchaeia archaeon
AGACGTTAACGCAAAAAGTGACATAGACATTTTCGTGCCTTGCAATGCATCTTCCTTCAACGTGGAAATGGCACTGGAAAAGGCAGGCATACGAGCGAACAAGCGTCAGGTCATACAAGCCACACCAACTTATGCGATGAAAGCGTACATCCAAGTTGATGAAAACAGTGGCGTCTCATTTCCCTTGATGAACATGCGCAAAGTAGAGAGGGAGTTTTACAAGTTTGGAGGAGAAGCTACCCTTGAAACCCTGAGAAATAATCTGCGAGTAGCCGGGGTAGACAAGCGCTTGATGCTGATCGTTCCCACAGACAAGGGCCATAAGGAGAACACCATCATCGGACAAGAGGAACACGCTGCAAAGCTGCTTAAAATATCAGTTGAAACCGTCTTGGACCGTGTTCACACCCTCATGAGAAGAGACAGAATCGGCAGAACAGGCGTCTTCATAAACATGGAACTGGCCGAAGATGAGACTTTTGAGATGGCACTTAAACGGCTTGCAGACCAAAACCCGGCTGTTCGCAGGCGACAGTAAGCCTTGCCCTAAGCTCATTTTTCCTTCGGGTAGAAAATGAGTTCTTGCGCTTCCAACAATCTCTGAATGTTGTCCACCGCGTTGAAGACGTCCTGCTCTTTCTTCGCGCCCACACACACTAGTTTGCCAGCTGAGAAAATGAGGAAAACAACTTTCGGCACATCCATTCTGAAGACCGCGCCTGGGAACTGCTCAGGCTCGTACATGACTCTTTTAAGCTTGTACACAAGGCTTTCCAAGTCAATTTCCCCGCCCAGTTCTACTGAGGCAACAACGTTCTGGATGGTCACAGCCGGCTTGCTCTTGATAGGTATCCCATGATTCCTCAACTCCTTCGTCACCTTAGTCACCGCTTGTATTGCCTCTTTCTCTGACTTGGCTCCAGTGCAGACCATTTTTCCCGTCTCAAAAATCAACGTCGCCGTCTTCGGCTTCTTCAGTCGAAAGACAAGCCCAGGAAACACCCGCGGGTTGTATTCAGCATGGGGAAACTTCTGGACAATCTGCTTCAAGCTGATGGTTTGGTTGAGAGCTGCTGACGCCACTATGTTTACGATCTTCACCGAAGGTTTTCTTTCAGGCATTTTTCATCTCATATCCTGCAATGACACAATAAGCGTAATGGAACCACGAAGATATAGCTTTAATTCAACACGATAACTGTTTCGATTCTTGGCAATCAATCCGAATTACTGATCTCCTTGGAAAAGGGGAAAACGAAGAAGTGAAGCCACTCCGCCTAAGGCAACAAGCTTTGCTCCCGCCTCATGTTCCGTGCTAATCACCATCGTCGCACCGCGCTTCTGTTCAACTTCCTTCATAATCTGCTCCAAATGCAAGCGCTGCTCATCTGAAGATTCACGCAGCATCAAATCTGCCAGCACGAGCTTTTCGACAGCGCCCATTTTCGAGGCTTTTTCCACCTGTTCTAAGCCATAACTGATGGTTAATTCGCCCTTGCCTAGCCTCTTCAAGACTTCCTCCATAACCTGAGTTTCCTCAGCTATTCTCAAACGCTTCACAGTGGTCAGCAGAACCCCTGAACGTAACGCCTCATTTATGCCAGCAACACCACCGTTGTTGACGCCTTTCACGTCCACCACTGACTTAGCAATGTCTCCCGCTTCGTTCTCAAGAAACTTCGCAAAATCATTCTTCACGTAACCTGCACCGATGATCACGATGGGACTCTGCGCTGGTTCCCAGACTCGCCGCAGACTGTTCAAAACGCCCCTGAAATAATCATTGACGGCAGCTGCCCTTCTTTCAGGTTCAAGTTTTCCAGGAAGCTTCACTCTCTCTTCCACTCTCTCATTGATACCATACTGGGCTGTCGTGGCTATCGCGCAACTCTCGTCGTCAATTGAGACAATTACTATGGGTTTTTCAGACGTTCTGCTTGCCTTCTCCAACCTTTCAAGGTGATGCCTAGCCCATTCTTTCTTCACAATAGTAGCAGCCGTATTCAACGCGATGCTAATCGTGTGATGCGCACCTCCCGGAACGTTCTCGGGACCCTGACAAATCGTGCCATGAACTCTAAGCCTACCCAAAAACCTGTCCCAGCTGACCGTTTCAACTTTGACTCCTAGAAAAACTGAGATTCTCTCTCCACGACCAGGTCTAGCATATTTCTCATTAGGCTTAACTTCCCTAGTAGTCTGGGCATAAACCTCATCATTCTTGTAAATTATATTGTACAAGTGCCACAAGTCATCGATCGTCTCTGGCACAACCTTCACGAAGCCTTTGCCAAGATTTTTCCCCAAAATCTTCATGCCCTAGACCCTTCAAATTCACGCGTGAAATTCAATAATGAAACGCGACTTATTAAAGAATAAAGACAACCTTGGAAGGCAATTCTGAAAAGCATTAAAAGTCAGGTAAATTTGAATATCAATGGTTAGGGAAGGGAACAGATTATGAAGATTGCCTTCTGGCTATTGGACATCAATTACGAAGTCGGTGACAGAGGAGCTGAAGTTTGGCTTTGGGGTGTTGACAGAACGGGAAAAACAGCACTCATCATCGATAGAAGCTTCGTTACTTATTTCTATGCTGTGGTTGAGGAGAACGTCGATCCATCAGTCGTAATCAAAGAGATTCAAAGCAGACAATATCTTTCCATTGTGAAGCTTGAGATTGATGAACGCAAGCTTTTCGGAAAGCCTGTCAAAGCGGTGAAGGTTTATTGCAAGGACCCTGATGTGATGCCCAAATATGCA
>JBGPBD010000143.1:0-2749 GCA_041481045.1 Bathyarchaeia archaeon
CTCTGGCGGGGTTCATAGCCGCTTTGATCGGCAGCATCATCGGCAGAGTTTTGCTTCCTGGTTATTTTTGGATGTTCGGGGTAATCGCAGAGCCGTTGAGTGTAATGGCTGCAGGTTTCTTGACGAGAGGCAAGTGGCAGCCGGTCATAGCTCTCTACGGCGTCATGTTTGCTGCGTACTTCATCAGCCCTATGGGTCAGTCGCTTCCGCTTTGGCCTATGTTGGACACAATCGTTGCCGTTTGCTTGGTGTATCCTGCTGCCAAGTTGAGCAAAAACTTGTTCAGCGAGAGCGTGAAGCTTCTTCCCGTATCCCTGGTCATCATATCGTTCGTCACAGTCGCCACGGACGGTCTGACCAGAGTTTTCATGTTCATACCAGCTGGGTTGTACAGTGTTCTGGGCTTGTCTCCTGCGGTTGCTGCTGGTTGGTTCTTAGGCGGTGGGGTTGACTCTTTCATTGAAGATGCCCTTGTCGTGTTAATCACCCTCGTTGTCGGTGTTCCGATCCTTTTGGCATTGCGAAAGGTTTTGAACCTCAAAAAACCATTAAGTCAGAAGAAGCCTAGAGATCTGCCGCCTGTAATTTAGGGGGAGCGTGTCTATGTGCCGAACACATTGTCAAATAGGTATATTTGCTGCCTATCAATCTGATGTAAGCTGGGATTGGGAAAGTCTCATGCCAATTTCAAAAGAAGCTTCTTTCATAAATTTTCGTGACGAACTCTCACCCTGCCAAATCATTAGACGCAACAGTGAGAAAGTAAGAACGACCATAAAATGTCTAGTTCTAGATTATGATGGAACCATAAGTCCTTTGAATGTTGAGAGAGCCCGGTCAAGAGTCCCGAGAAAAACGCGTGCGGTGCTCCAGAGAATAGGGAGACTAATTCCAATAGCTATCGTCACCACGAAAGATCTCTCGTTTGTCACGACACGAACGTCATTCGCCCAAGCATGGTCAGCTATGAACGGGTTAGAAGCAAAAATTGGCGGCAGGATTCGACGGAAGAAAGGTCTCTTGCATGGTTTCAAACGTGTTTCGCTTGCCCTGAAATATGCAAGATCACACCTGACAGAAAACGGAACTGAAATTGAAGAAAAACAAGATACTCTTCGCCGTACTGTAGCTTTTTGTGTTGACTGGCGTCGAGCCAAAAATATGGCCGCGGCAACGAAAGAAGCAGACAAAATAGCGGCCTACTGCAGACAGTTGGGACTGAAAGTCGTGAGGTACGAAACCCAACCTTTCTTTGACGTGTATCCGATGCTTGTTGACAAAGGTACAGCTCTTGCTGACCTGCTGAAAGAGATGGGGGTAACAAACGACGTTCTCTACATGGGCGATTCGGAAGCAGATAACCCTGCCTTCGAAAGATCCAATGTTAGTGTCGGCGTAATTCATGGGGAGACCTTTTTGAGAAGGTTGACTTGCGATTTCTACGTTAAGTTTGAAAATGTTTCCGTTTTTCTGCGCTACCTTCTGGAGAATAACCTCGTGTTTGAACCCGACTTTCCAATGATCGGAATCAATGTTGAAAAGATGAGGAAAAAATGCACAAAAGAATAGGAGTTTTGATGTATCAAACAAGTACCAGCAAGGGCCAAGAACTAGTTGCCCAGCGAATGGTTCGAGACTTTGTTTCCATCGGGCACAAGGCCTATCTTATAACAAGCGTTTATCATGATGGCGTCGAGGTCATCTCACCCGAAAGCCTGACTGACGGGAAAGGCTACGCAAAGGTGGAAGATCCAGAACTGGGAATTCCAGTCATCCGCGTAGCTAGCTACGTAATCAAGTGGCCTAGAAGACGAATCAGCTTCAAAGATTTCGTTCATGTTCTGGAAAGAATAGTAGACGAATTCAAGTTGAACGTGCTCATAACCCACAGCACTCTTTGGAATGGACCGGAAGAAGTCGCCAAATTCGTCGCGTGGAGGCGATACATGAAAGATCTAGGCGGTTACGTAGACCCCATCGTTTTCTGTCACATGTCACACTTCCAAGAACCCTCGCCAAAACATTATTCGCTTGTAGAAAGAACTTTCCGGATGGCCTGGAACCGATTATCGCTCTCCCAGATTCTCAAAACAGCAAACCTCGTGCTTGTCGTCACACCCATCGAGAAGGACACAAACATCAAAATGGGGGCCGACCCCAAGAAATGTTTCCTCTTTTCAAGCGGCGTAGATGAAGAGCCATTCTTGAGATTCGCAGCTGCCGACACCAAGGATTTCCTCAAAAGGCACAATATAAAGAAAGACATCAAACTAGTGTCATATCTGGGATCTCTCGAAGAAAGAAAAAACCCCCTAGTTATCTTGAAGGTCGCCGAGTCACTCAGAGACCGACCAGACATCAAATTTGCAATAGCAGGCAGAGGAGAAACACGCTATTCGGATACGCTTAAAGAGAAGGCGAAACAGTTGCCTAACTTAATCTACCTTGGTGAGCTAGACGAAAAAGAGAAAATCCTGCTTATCAAATCCTCATTCATCAACATCCTATTGAGCAAAGTGGAAGCACTTGGACTGACCCAACTGGAATTCATGTACATGGGCGTACCCGTCGTTACATCTGGAGTTGGCGGCCAATCATGGCTGGTCCGAAACCATCGAGAAGGCATCCACACAAAAGGACCTGAAGACGTCGCAGGCGCGGCAAAGGCGATACAAACACTTGTGGATGATCCCGAGACTTGGAACAAGCTTTCAGCCAACGCTAAGGAAAAAGCAAGAAACATGACATC
>JBGPBD010000144.1:0-2741 GCA_041481045.1 Bathyarchaeia archaeon
AAGAAAGGCACATTTCTCATCGCGCCGAAGATATTGCACACGAGCGTAACTGGCCTCCAAATGTCTTGCAAACTTGACCCCGCACTTATCAGCGTTTCCGAAACGATTCTCCCAGGTCGCATACGAACAGGATTTCAGGATCTCGACAGCTTGCTCTTCGGTGGGATACCTCAGAACTTTGCAGTTGTATTGACTTCACCTTCCTGTGACGAGAAAGACCTACTAGTCAAAAGATACTTAAGGGCTGGTGCTGAAGAAAACGAAGTCACTTTCTGCGTTACCATAGATGCCGCCAGCGTTCGAAATCTTGCAGAGGAATTTCGCACAAACTTTCACGTTCTAGTCTGTAATCCCAAAGCAAATGAAACCTTCGAAAACCTCCCCAACGTGCACACGGTGGCCGGAGTCGAGAATCTAACTGAAGTAAACATCGCTTTGGAATCAATGCTACGCAATATCGATAAGCCGAAAGGTCATGGCGGACGCGCCTGCTTGGAGATCCTTTCTGATGTCCTACTCCAGCATCATGCAATTCAAACTAGAAGATGGCTAAGCGGACTGATTCCAGAGCTCAGATCCAGAGGTTTCACAACGCTAGCTGTTCTGAATCCGCATATGCATGCTTCAGAGGAATTGCACGCTATGCTGGATCTATTCGAGGGTGAGATCAGCATATACGAGAAGGAATCGAAAGATGATTTTATCAAACTCCTAAGAATCAAGAGACTGCACAATCAAAGATATTTGGAAAGCGAATTGCCTCTGAGAAAGACAAGACTGATGACCACACCACTCACGTTGTCCTGCTGCACGCGCACGTTCAACGTGTAGATCGGGCATAAATGGATGAGCATGCTTCCAAGAATATATCCTTTGACTCTGAACCACGGAGGCCATTTTGAGCAAGAAAGCTGTTGGTCAAGAAGGAAGAATATCGTGAGGCTATTTCCCGAACAATGGCATGTTGGGGAACACCTCAATGCCATTCTTGTCTATCGAATAGGGGACAAGACTCGGATTGACTTTGGCTTCCCTCATCTTTTCAACCTGCATCGCTCTTGTCGTGGTTCCTCCTGAGAACAGGGTTTGCAGCATGATGACTCCATGAACGAGAAACTCTTCTTCCAGTGCGCTTCTTTCAAGACCCAATTGTCCAAGCTCAGTCGTCACAAGACTGGTGGCTCCCAAGTCCGCGAGGGATTCTATCAAGTCTACTACCGTGGTTCTTCTTTCGATAGGGTCTGGAAACCGGTAGATAAGTGCTGCCAAAGTGTCTACCACAACTCTTTTTGCATTGACTTGATGGATCTTTGCTTGTATATCTTCCACGAGTTTATCGATCGGCAACGCTTTGCCTCTTAGACTATTAGACTCTTGTTTATAGAGGGTCTCTTTCAGCATGGCCACTCGCGACATTCGTGTTGCATCTACGTAGGCGAATTTCCTCTCTCCTTCAGCTTTCTCGAAGTCCCATCCGAAGTTCTTCATTTCAGAGTAATAGTGCTTCTTGCTTTCGTCTATGCTGACGAAAACTCCGTTCTCTTTGTTCTCGTGGATTCCTTTGTACAGAAATTGGCTACACATTATGGTTTTTCCTGAACCAGGTCCGCCAACGACCAGAACTACTCTTCCTTCCGGAAAACCACCGCCTATCAGTTCGTCTAAGCCACTGATTCCAGTCGGAATCTTTTTGGACAACACATCTCACCTTAAGTAAGCTCAGATTATGTTCTGTCGGTATTTATAGGTTATGCAAAGCACAGGTCACGCTCGCTTTGATTAGAGGAGTTCGATTCTACGCGCAATTTACACCCCGTGCGTCATCTCAGCGGGGGTGCCGAAGGATTTCACTGGCAAATGATTGTTTCGCATCCGCTTTTGCTATCTGCGGAAAGGGTGTCACTTCTGAAAGCATGACTCCAGAGTAATGGGTGAAGGTTCAATTATGAAAATCATATGGGCTCTGGCTCAAGAAAAACCCTAGTTTTTTCTGCAATTGTGAGAAACCTTAATCATCATCTGGGCGTTTATGTCTCGATTGGTGAAGCAGGAGGAAAATGCTCATAGCCTATTACACTCGAAGCGGCTTAAACAGGAAACTAGCTGAAAAATCGAATGAGAAATGAATTGTGATATTGAAGAAACAGTCGACACTGTCAGCCGCAATGGAACCTGGGTTACTTCAAAAGCGGAATGCAGGCGGCACTAAGAAGGAAGACAACAATCCAGCCAATTGAGAAGGACCCAAACGATTATGACCTGGTGGTTTTCGTCTATCCGATATGGGTGCATCTCATGCCTCCCGCAATCAGAACGTATGTTTCCGAAAACAAAAACAAGCTGGCGCGCGCCGCTAACACTCATGAACATTGTGGCCGAAGCCATTCAACGTGTTATTCGAGTATGCTATTGAGCGGACTTGAACCCGTTAGGATATGGGGACTGGCAACCCACCAGTAAAAAGAGCTGCATCCTCATTTGCTGTGGAGGCTTGTGAGAAAACTGTTATTGTGTTTTGAGTGGCTCTCGAAGATCTTGGAAAGATTGAAGCTTGGTTCCAGGGCGCGCGTCGAGAAAGTCAAGGAAAGCGAGGATGCTGACTACATTTCCTCATTCCATGATCTTGACGTCTTCAAGTTGATGAAGACCCATGTCCTCGGCAGTCTTCACGATTCCGAAATCAATCTTCACAGGTGAAACTAAAACCATCGCTTCTATTGACCTTAATCCCAGTTCCTTGT
>JBGPBD010000145.1:0-2715 GCA_041481045.1 Bathyarchaeia archaeon
AAGAGACGGGAACGGTTTACGTTGTGCCTTCTGAGGATCCCCTTGCGGCAATTCCGGGCTGGGATGGGGAGATGATTCCTGTACCTTTCAATCTGGCACAGCTAACAGGCATGATGAGGGAGAAACTTTGGCAAGCGTGGAAGGAATCCGGTGATTCCAACCTTGCAGCTGAAGAGGTCGGAAAGGAACTCGCCACCAGCGGCCAAGATCTGCTTGAGGCCGTAAAGGAGGTTGAGGAGCACGTCAAGCAGGGGGCACCGTTGCCTACTGACAGCCAAGTTGTTGTTGAGGCTTTTGACAAATACTTGATCGTTCATGCTTGTTTTGGCGAGATTGTGAACCGCACGATGGGCGGCATTTTTGACAGTGTGCTTTCGGATCATGAGATTATCGTTGGTTGGTGGAATGATGGTTACCGCATTCTTGTTGAGGCAAGACATAGGTTGACACCACGGGAGCTTGAAAGTCTCAGCAAAGCTATGTTTGATCTTACGGACGAGGACGTTGAGAAGGCTTTTCGCGAATATTTGGAAGCGAAGTTTCCGTTCTCGTACAAGATGAGGTTCGTTGCTCAACGTTTTGGCGCTTTGCCTCGCGGCAAGACTATGGGCCCAGAAAGAGAGAGCCAGCTTCCACATCAATTTGGCGATACGCCAATCTATGATGAAACTCTGCGTGAAGCCATGATTGAGAAGGTGGATGTGGAGAAAGTTAAGGAGATAATGAGCGATGTCAGAAAGGGGAAGGTTAAGATTAGCACGGTTTATCGCACGGAGAAGCCTACGCCTTTGGCTTATCACATTCTCGAGAAGTTTGCTGATATTTCAGAGCTGATGGCGCCTGAGCAGGTTTTGCTGAGTAATATTGAGAAGATGAAGAGGACAATAGAAGCAAGAACTGCGTCGCTGCTTTGCGTTCAGTGTGGGGAATCAAGGGCTGAAAAGGTCAGAAGCCTTCCAGAGCAGCCTGAATGCGGAAAATGCAAGTCAAGACTGCTGGCACTGTTGTACCGAAGCCAAGACGCAAATCACGTAGCTGAAGTCTTGAGGAAGAGACGTGAAGGCATGGAAGTGCCGGAAGAGGAGCTTAAGGAGTTGACTCATGCAAGGCGCACGGCAGATCTGGTGTTGAGCTATAGTAAGAAGGCGGTAACGGCGCTTGAAGTTAAGGGTGTGGGTCCTGAGACGGCTTCCAGGATTCTTGGGAAAATGCATTCGAATGAAGACGAGTTTTACATGGATCTTCTGAAGGCCAAGATACAGTATTTGCGGACACGAGAATACTGGGGCGACAAAGAACGCCAGAAGAAGCCTCAGAGCAGCGTTTAGACCCTAGTGTTTTTTCTTGACTTTCTTGTTACCAAGTTTCTTGGCCTGTTTTCTTTTGAAGAACCAAGGGTATCGTTCCATATCTTCGTATATTGGTCTTGGAATTCGTCCCGTGTAGACGTCTGGATGCCCTTCAGGCGACACTATGGGATACTTCAGTTTGATGTTCCTAATTGTCATACGATAGACCATGAAGATGGAAATGGAAAAAGCTGCAAACGTTATCGTCAGGTAGGAGAAAGCTTTGGCAAATGCAAAGCCTACAAGCGGCAAGGCATACATGCATGTGACGAACACCAGACCGAAGAAGAATCGGTTTTTCCTGTTCAAACCTTTCCCTAAGGAGGCGAATATGCGAATCTTGCTTATACTATTTACCATTGTTGAAAATTGTCTGGTCGTCCTGATTGCGCTCTCTTTCCACAATTTGATATAAGACGGCAAGATGCTGTGGCTAATATGGCAACTGTCTAGCCAGCCATGCTCTCCACGTTCTGCTGCCGATGTCTCTTCCTCACCAAGTAATAGTAATAGTAGGCTGAGCTGACAACTATGGCGGCTGCCGAAATAATCCATGATTCGGAGGGAAGTGAGAACATGAGAATGACGCAGCTGCCCAAGCCGAGACATGGAATGAGAGGGTAAAGCGGCGCCTTAAACGTTTTCAGGTTTGGGTTCTTCTTTCTGAGTCTTATTGCTGAACTGTGTAGAATAATGTGAGTGCATAAGATCGAAACACTGGTTATCGCTACGCTTTGCCTCAGATCCAAGACTGCAGTTAGTGTGACCATCAGTCCCCCCGTTATGAGTATGGAAATGTAAGGAGTTCCGAATCTTGAATGAACTTTCGCCAAGGATTTTGGGAATTGTCCATTTCTTGCGATGGCAAATGAAACCCTGGAGAGGCCAAGGAGATTTGTCAGAAGGACGCTCACCAGAGCGATTATGGCTCCAAGGGAGACAGCTTCAGTTATCGCGAAGTTTCCAGTTGCTCTTGCGGCGTCAGCAATCGGTGTATATGATCCTGCGAGAAGTTTGTAGTTTAGAAGACCAGTTGCGACGAAGCCTGTTACTACATACAGAATCATTGAGGCGGCTAGTGAAATCAGGATGGCCAGTGGCAGGGTTCTCTTCGGATTTTCTACCTCTTCGCCGAGCGCCGCTATTCTTCCGAACCCCAAGTACGCGAAGAAAACGAAGCCGGCTCCTTGAAGGATTCCGAAGAAGCCATTTGGGGCGATTTGAGAATAGTTGGTTGGATTCACATGGAAAATTCCAATAGTGATGAATAGGCAGAGTATCGCGATTTTCATTACGACTAGCATGTTGTTCACGATGGCAGAATATTTCATGCCTAAGACATTCAGAACCACTAGAACCAATGCAG
>JBGPBD010000146.1:0-2714 GCA_041481045.1 Bathyarchaeia archaeon
ACAAGGCTTTTTTTGTAAATGACCCAGCGGTAAAGGATGTTGACACTTTGGGCACAGCATATGTTCTGGCAGAAGCCATAAGAAAGATCGGAGAATTCAGCTTAATTCTATGCGGGGAAACATCTTTAGACAGTTTCTCCGGGCTTGTTGGCCCCAGACTGGCAGAGTTGCTGAACATTCCGCAGATAACTTCTGCTAGGAAGATCACCGTGGATGGTGACACCGTGACAGTTGAAAGGACATTGGAAGATGCTGTTGAAGCCGTGAAGGCGAAAATGCCGGCGTTGGTTTCGGTGACACGGGAGATAAATCAGCCCAGGATTCCATCTTTAATGATGATAATGAGGGCTTCCAAAAAAGAAATAGTGATGTGGGCATTGTCTGATCTCAAGCTTGAGGGAGATAAGATAGCTTCGAAAATTGAGTTAGTCGAGGTCTTAGCACCCAAAACAGAGCGGAAGAAAATCAAGATAACAGGCGAGAACGTGCAAGAGATTGCTGACAAGCTGGCTAAGGCGTTGGTTCAAGAAGGCGTTATTAGAAGGTGAAACAGAGATGAACGAAAATAGAGGCGTGTGGGTTTTCTCCGAGAAATACGACTTGGCCTTAGAGATTCTTGGAAAAGCAAGGGAAATTGCTGACAAGTTACAGGCAGAATTGTCGGCTGTTCTGATTGGGCACAATGTGCAAGACAAAGCAATGGAGATGATAAGATGTGGCGCAGACAAGATATACTTGGCGGACGATCAGGCGCTGGAAAGCTTCCAAGCAGAAGGATACTTGAGCGTTTTGTACCATTTGGCAGCGAGCTTCAAACCAGAAATAATGATGATCGGGTCTACAAAGAACGGAAAACCCTTAGCAGCAAGACTTGCCACACGCCTAGGAGTCGGATGCGTGCCCGACTGTACTAGGCTTAGCCTTGACGAACAAAAGAGGTTGGTAGGCGAAAGGATGACCTACGGAGGGAACGCGATTGCTAAGCTGACTTTCAAGACGAAGCCCCAGATAGCAACCGTGCCAGCCAGAGCATTTGAAAAACCCGAACCAAAAGACCGCAACGGGCAATTAGTAAAGGTGGACGTGAAGATCGAAGAACCCAAAACTGAAATCGTTGAAACAAAATCACTTGAAACTTCAAACGTGAGAATTGAAGACGCTGAAGTAATAGTTAGCGTCGGCAGAGGCCTAGAAAAGAAAGAAGACAAAGCCCTGCTCGAAAAGTTAGCAGCAGTCCTGTCCGGACAAGTAGGTAGCTCAAGACCGCTGGCCGAAGACAGAAAATGGTTCTCAGAATGGATTGGCCTTTCAGGCCACAAGGTCAAGCCGAAGCTCTACATCGCCTGCGGAATCTCAGGCGTAATTCAACACGTGGCAGGAATACGAGACTCAAAGGTCATCGTGGCCATAAACAAGGATCCAGAAGCTCCCATATTTGAGGTTGCAGACTTCGGAGTAGTAGGTGACCTCTACGAGGTTCTCCCCGCACTTACGGAAGCAATCAAGAAACAACTGCGATGACGACCAGCCTTTCATTAGCGCGCGCTAAATCATTTGTAACAAATGATGTTCTTTTCAACATTGTTCTAGATGTCTCAAGTTTCAGTCTGTAACAAAAAGCGTAGTCAAGAAAAATTCGTGCGAAGTCCTTAGCGGGCGCTAAAAGCTTAAAAGGTTACAAGGACACACATAATACCCTCAAATGTGAAAATAGGAGAACAGAAAATGAATAAAACAAAGCATTTGATAAGCCTTATCATGTTCATACTGATCGCAACGCCTTCTCTGTTGATCTCTAGCCAAACAAAGACCTCTGTTAAACCCGCCGCTTTGTCCAGCACGAATCAAAATGAGCCTTTCAAGCCTACAGTGTTCAAACCAGCATGGATCGACAAAGACGACAACGGAATTGCAGACACTCTCGACAAGGAAATCGCTGACAGCACAGCCAACGGTACAGCCCAAAACTGCGTAAATGTTACCGTAATGCTAAGAACCGCCCCAACAACTCAGGATGCAGACGCTTTCGCCTCATCTGGCGGACACTTGACCACAGGACTCTGGACAAAAGCCACCTACGGGTTCGGTGGCACGATACCATACGATAAAATCGGGAATTTCATCCGCAAATGCCCTAACGTGCTCTTGGTTGAAAAGGAAGCAATCGGCAAAGCGTGCGTTGCTTACGCAGCGCAACAGGTGGGCGCCAGAACCTACGTGTGGAACACTCTGAGCCTTCAAGGAGACATTAACACATCAACTGCAATCTTGGACACTGGAATAGACGCTTCTCACCCGGATTTTTCGCCTGGATATGGCGATCAAGACTTCTCGAAGAAGATGGTCGGTTGGAATGACCAAATGGGCTCCACGACCTTTCCAGTTGACGACTGCGGACACGGGTCGCACTGCTCCGGGTTGGCTGCGGGAGACGGCTTCTTCAGTACGGATTCTTCGGGAAACGCCATTGCCACGTGGGGAGGCTACGTCGGAAGCTCGCCGGGCTTGAAAAAGATCTCGGGGCAAGGCATGATGGTTAATAAAACAGGTCTCATAACAATCAACGTAGAATGGAATACGACGGGCTCAACAGGCCTTTCTGAGCTTCAGCTCTACCATGGTAACACAACACTCTGGACCCAATTGACATCGGTGAGCACGCCTAGCCAAAACACCTTTTATCCGCTAACCTATAATGTGACCTCGCTTCCTTC
>JBGPBD010000147.1:0-2703 GCA_041481045.1 Bathyarchaeia archaeon
ATAAGCACTGGTGGAACCATAGCCAGCCGAGTGGATTACAGGACAGGGGCCGTGCGACCAGCACTCTCAGCTAGCGACCTTTACAGTGTTGTTCCAGAACTAGCAGACATAGCACGTGTAGACACGCAGATACTTTTCAGTCTCTTCAGCGAAAATATAACCCCAAAGCATTGGACGGAAATCTCCAACGTGGTTGCCAAGCACATAAATGAGGGCGTCAGCGGCGTTGTTATGGCGCATGGAACGGACACCCTAGGCTATACCGCCGCTGCTCTGAGTTTTGCCCTGCAGAATCTGCCCGTTCCAGTCGTGCTCGTAGGCTCGCAACGATCAGCGGATCGCCCTAGCTCCGATGCCGCAACAAATCTGATAGGCGCAGTAACTGCAGCGACCAAAGCACCTTTTGCTGAAGTGACGGTTGCTTTTCACGAAACACCATCAGATACGACGATAGTACTTCACAAAGGAACCAAAGTCAGGAAGTGCCACACGAGCAGAAGAGACACATTCAAGTCTGTGAACGCCTCTCCGCTGGCCAGGATAACAGACCAGAAGATAATCATGGTAACCAAGAACTACAACAAACGCGATCCAACCAGAAAGCTTGTTTTGAAGCCTGAATTTGACGAAAAAGTCGCCTTACTTAAATTTCACCCGGGCATGAGTCCAGCTATAGTGGACTGGCACGTTGAAAAGAGGTTCAGAGGCATAATCCTTGAAGGAACAGGACTGGGGCACGTCAGCAAATACCTCTTCGAACCCATACAAAAAGCCGTGGAACACAAAATGTTAGTTGCCATGACATCCCAGTGCATTTGGGGACGCGTAAACATGAACGTTTACGATACCGGTCGCGATCTGCTTGCCCTGGGCGTAATTCCTTTGGAGGACATGATCCCAGAAACGGCTCTCGTTAAGCTCATGTGGGTTCTCGGACAGACAAAGGACACGGAGGAGGCAAAGAAACTGCTCAGAACGAACGTCGCAGGCGAATTCTCACCCCGAACTCTTCTTGACAGAATAGGCAACGAATACGGAGGTCAAGAGCATGCCTGAACTTAGCTATGAAGAAATAGGATTGAAAGTAGGTTTGGAAATCCACCAGCAATTGGACACCTCTGCAAAGCTCTTCTGCAAGTGCAAGCCAGAGCTATTCAAAGAAGAGCCCGAAATCACCTTCCTGCGCAGACTTAGACCTACCCAGAGTGAACTAGGTCAGGTGGATTCAGCGGCGTTTTTCGAATTTCAAAAAGGAGTGAAAATTCGATACGAGGCAAGCAGTGAAACCTCTTGCTTGGTCGAGATGGACGAGGAACCCCCACATCCGCTTAACTTGGAGGCTGTTGAAATCGTCTTGACAGTTGCTCTCATGATGGAATCCGAACCCGTTGAAGAAATCCATGTGATGCGCAAAACGGTCATTGACGGTTCGAACACGACCGGCTTCCAAAGAACCTCCGTGATAGCGTTGAATGGCAGGATACAAGTGGGGCAGAAAACGGTTCCGATTGAACATGTAAGCCTTGAGGAAGACGCCGCTAGAAAAACTGGAGACGAAGAAGGCAACATCATACGCTATCGGATAGATCGTCTCGGTGTCCCGTTGATAGAAATTGCAACCGCACCTGTCATAAAAACGCCGAAAGAGGCAGGAGAGGTCGCATTCGCCATCGGAAGAATCCTGAGAGCCACTGGAAAAGCTAAGCGCGGATTGGGAACAATCCGGCAAGACCTAAACATATCAATTCCAAAAGGCATGCTGATAGAGATCAAGGGAGTGCAGGAGCTTGAGCTTGTTCCGTTGGCAGTCGAGTATGAAATTCAACGTCAACTGAATCTCATAAAGATAAGTGAAGAACTGAAGAAAAATGCAGTGAGAAAAGGTGAAATAAAAGACGAGTTGTTCGACGTGACTAACGTTTTCAAAAACACAAACTGCAAGGTCATCAGAAATGCTCTTGAAAAGAAAAAGCAAGTCCTAGCCCTGAGACTCCCAGGATTCAAGGGATTCTTGAAACAGGAATTGCTGCCTAACTTCCGACTTGGAACAGAAATGGCGGACAGGGCGCGATTCTGGGGAAGAGTTGGCGGCATTTTCCACACGGATGAAATGCCAGCATACGGTGTGACTGAAGAGGAAATCAATGAGATGAGGAAGATCGCCAAGGCCCAAGAACAAGACGCCGTTGTTTTCGTGGCAGACAGCCCCGACAATGCAAAAGACGCCTTGAAGGCAGTCTCCGAGAGAGCCCGCGAGACATTAGAAGGTGTACCAGCTGAAACCCGAGCGGCGAACCCTGACGGAACAACAAGGTACCTGAGACCTCGACCAGGAGCGGCAAGAATGTATCCAGAAACAGACATTCCGCCAATACAGATAACAGAAGACCGCCTAAAAGAGCTCGGCTCCCATTTGCCGGAGCTTCCAGAACAGAAGCTGGAAAGGATAGCAAGAGAATATGGGCTAAATCAGAAGCTAGCCAAACAGATCCTCGATTCCGAACACGGCGAACTATTTGAGACAATAGTTGAAGAAAGCAAGGTTTCACCTACAATGGTTGCAGTCCTATTAACGGAAACACTGAAGGCTTTGAAACGTGACGACATCCAGGTGGACACGGTTTCACAGAATCAAATACGAGAAATCTTCAAATGCATAAGCTCAGGAAATTTGATGAAAGAGTCAATTTCGGACGTGATCAT
>JBGPBD010000148.1:0-2639 GCA_041481045.1 Bathyarchaeia archaeon
GCTAAGCATCTGGGCTGCAAAGATGATGAAACCAGAGTATTGAATCCTAATCTCGTCTTTGGACAAGCGTCCTCACTCTTAAGCTGCACAAATCACGGAGAACCTTCAGGTTTGAAAACTTTTGCCTCTCCTCGACGCACCCTAGTTTCTGTCAGGCAGCGGGTAGCCTGCAATTTCACAGGCATGGGCGACTACCTGATACTGTCGTTGATTTAACAGATGCGTGACTTCCCGAGCTGCCAAAGCAAACAACTGAAGCGTTGCTCTACAGGTATCTTCGAAGCTTTGGCTGCCCTCTCCAGCGGCGACACTTTGTAACTCGGCCCACTTTATTCCCATTCTTGAGGAGACGAGATCCCACAGCTGATTTTCAGTATCATAAAGGATTCGATGGTGTACGGCAATTATCAGTGCACAGTACATCACTAATAAGAAGCGTTGGACTGACGCGGCAGTTCTGCGCCCGAGTTGCAGGTTTCCGCGCGCGCTAAAGCTATTGCGTCCTGAACATTATTCTTCTTGTGCACACGTGGCGATTTGTGAATTGATGTCTTGGTCAGCGTGCGAGCACGCGTTTGAAGGTCTAGTAGGATTTCGGCAAACCCAGAACGTGCTCACCTATGAATGCCAGGGCCATTTGATGGGTTACTGGTGCCAGTCTAATTAGGTTGACTTCTCTCCACCAACGTTCTACATCGTATTCCACTGCATAGCCGTAGCCTCCGAAAGTCTGCATAGCATGGTAGACAGCTTGGATGCCTGCTTCCACCGCGGCGACCTTGGCCATGTTCGCTTCGGCACCACTAGGCTGTCCTTTGTCGTAAAGCCATGCGGCCTTGTAATTAAGCAGCTTGGCAGCCTCAATCTTTGCTTTTGCTTCTGCAAGCGGAAACTGAATTGCCTGATGAGAGCCAATGGGGGCTCCGAAAATGTTCCTTTGCTTAGCATGTTCAACCGCCTTTTTGATCGCCAGAAGTCCTATTCCTCCTGCAGCTGCCGAGAAAGACATTCGTTCAGGGTTCAGGGTGTCCAGTACAAGGTACCAGCCCTTATCCTTTTCACCTAACAGGTTTTCTCGAGGTATTCTAAGATCAGTGATGTAGACTTCGCAGGTCTTTGAGTAGTTGATTCCGTGTTTTTCTATTGGAACAACTTCCACTGCTGAGTTAGGTAGATCCACGATGAAAAGGCTCAAGCCAATGGTTCTTTTTGGCGCTTTCTCTAAGGGAGTCGTCCTCGTTACGAGCACCATTCCTTTCGCTCTATCTGCTCCTGAAATGAAAGTTTTGCGCCCGTTCACCACGTATTCGCCTTCCTTTTCTACTGCCGACATTTTTATGTTCAGAGTATTGGATCCAGCATCTGGTTCAGTTAGAGCGAGACAAAACTCCATGCCTTTAGCTATCTTTGTCAGATATTTCTCTTTCTGATCCTCACTTCCATGCTTCAGCAGTGATAAGCCTCCGAAAACGGAGGTCAAGCATAGAAACCATGTTCCAGCCAATCCGCAGCTTTCAGAGGTTAAAGTCTCCATCGCCAAAATCATCTCAAACATTCCCATGCCGCCTCCTCCGTACTTTTCAGGTATAACAATACTCACAAAACCAGCGTCAACTAAAGCTTTCCAGAAATCATCAGGAAACTCGTGATTCTTGTCTTTCTTCCTCCAGTATTCAGGATCGAAATCCTTCGCCACTTCAGAAGCTGCGTTAACTATCATTTTTTGCTCAGCGGTCAGCTCAAAGTCCAAAAGCTTCACCGACCAATTTCTACAAGGAGTAGATATAAAAAACTGTTTCTCGTGCACTCCGCAAACTATCGTTTCACTCCCACATTTCTGCTTCCACGCAAAAAAGTCCCAGCACGCAAAGGTATGCGCAAAAATGGTAGACGGCCTCCACCTGTAATCTCATTATGCCATTTCGAGAGGCAATTTCACAGAATCGCTCATTTTTGCAGAATGGGGCTCTTGGTGGGTCGCATGGGTTCAGACTCACGTTCAAACCTTACAAATCAACACGGTTCAGCTCCTGACAATAAGCAAAATGCGCATTCAAGAGTTCGAGTCTCTCCCGGGCTACTAAGACAGGTATAACTTTATCGCATCTTGAGCACGCGCGTACGAGTCGACCAACGGGTGTTTTGTAGCGCGCGTCATAACTCAAAAGTGCCGCCTATTTTGTCAAAGGAAGGCTTTTGGTGGGGCCGGCCGGATTTGAACCGACGACCTTTACCCGGAAACAGTGTTCAGACACAGTTCCTACGGGTTTCTCCTGACCGCTCCAGAACCTCTTCATCCCATGTTCTGGTCCGTAAACCCGTCAATTACGCTCTGGAGCCCGTCGTCATTCCTGCCTAGACTACGGCCCCCACAAGCCACAATGAAAATGAAATCCTATATTTTAAATGTGCGTATTCTTTGTTCAGAGAAACCGGCTTTTGGCGACCAAACCCCATTATAGCTAAGCGATAGGTTTATGAGTAAAGAGTCAGGGTGATATTTGGAGTTTGCCGGTCATAGGGCGCGGGTCCCACCCGATCCCATACCGAACTCGGAAGTTAAACTGCGTTCCGTTCTCGGCTGTAGTGTGGTCTTCGGCCATGTGAACCCGGGAAAGCTGGCAGCTCCACTTAACTCA
>JBGPBD010000149.1:0-2609 GCA_041481045.1 Bathyarchaeia archaeon
CGAAACATCAACAATCAGGGTACTTCGAAGAAGCGGAGAAGTTGGATCCGAAGTACTTCTTCGAAAAATACTTCATCAAAATGCGGGGTTGTTTCGCTTGTCCGTGGTGCTGCACACCTGTTTTTAGAATCACGGATGGGTCTTACAAAGGAATGATCGGAGAAGGTCCTGAGTACGAACATTTCGCGTCCTTCGGCTCTGCGCCATACGTCACAGATCTACAAACAGTCCTCAAAGCTGCTCAACTATCAGACCAGCTAGGCTTTGACTGCGATTCGGGAGGACGAATCATAAGTTTCGCAATGGAGCTGTATGAAAAAGGCATTATCACTGAAAAAGACGTTGGCTTTCCTCTGAAATGGGGAGACTGTAAAGCAGTCCTGAAACTTATCGAGATGATCGCAAAGCGGGAGGGCTTTGGAGACATCTTGGCTGAGGGTGAAGTGAAAGCTGCTCAGAAGATAGGGAGAGGAGCAGAAAAATACGTTCTAACCGTGAAAAACCTGGAACAACACGAGCCCCTCAGATCCATAATTGGGCACGCGTTATCGCAGTCAACATCGACAAGAGGCCCAGACCATCTCAGAGGCGCCTACCACGCAGAACGAGACATGAGCCCAGAAGATGCTGCAAAGTACGGCTTCAACCCTGACCCACTATCGTATGACAACAAAGCCTCGGGCGTAATATTCTATGAAAGCGCTGCAGAAGTCGCGGATATGGTTGAGACCTGCAAATTCCATAGCCCATGGCTTTCTATGCACTTCCTAGACTTAGATCTGTGGGCTGAACTATTCACCTATGCGACGGGGACCAAAATAAATGGACCTCAACTTCTTGAAGCAGGAGAAAGAGCTTACAACGTAGAACGAGCTTTCATTGCGAGAGAGGGCGCAAGAAGAAAGAACGATTACCCGCCGTGGCGAGAGTTCGAGGAGCCTTACCCATCAGGTCCTTTCAAAGGTGCGGTGCTAAACAGGAAGAAATATGATACTATGCTTGACGAATACTACACTTTGCACGGTTGGGATGTCAAAACAGGAATTCCCACAAAGAAGAAGCTTAAGGAGTTAGGACTTGCAGACGTTGCTCATAATCTTGAAGAGTTCGGTGTGTACGAAGAATAAATGGTTGGAAGTGAAGTAAAGACATGCCCAGTATATTGGTCAAGAACGCAAAGTTTGCCATAACAATGGATGAGAAAAGAAGAATCCTAAGAGATTGCGCAGTCGCCCTCCGTGATGGCAAGATCGAGGCGATTGGCAAGAACGAAAAAATCGAAAAGGAATACAGCTCAGCAGACACGGTCATTGATGCCAGCAAAATGATGGTTTGCCCGGGGCTCATAAATGCTCACTGCCACACTACACAGCAGCTTGCCAAAGGCTTGGCGGACAATGTTTTTCTGCCAACCTGGATACATGACCGATTGTATCCTTTTGAAGCAAATCAGAAACCTGAAGAAGTATACCTGTCCGCCTTAGCTTGTTTCGTCGAGGCAATCAAAACCGGAACTACCTACCTTGCAGATCCAGGCGGATACCACATGGAGCGCGTCGTCAATGCCGCGGAAGAGATTGGCATAAGGGCAGTGCTGGCTAGGTCGCTGGTGGATATTCATGCTAGCGGTAGACCCATACCCGAATCAATAAGAGAGGGTGCTGATGAGGCGTTAAGGGCGGGGGAAGACTTTGTCAAGAAATACAACGGCGCAGCGAATGGTCGAATACATGCTTGGTTTTCATTGCGTACCGAACGAATGGTTTCAAACGAGCTATGTAGCGGTGTCAAAAAGCTGGCTGACAAGTATCATGTTGGAATAGAGTCGCATGTATCGTCAAATCTTGATTCAGTTAACAGGCACAAAGAAGTCTTCAGAGGCAAAACCCCCATCAAAAGATATGAGGAAGCAGGTGTCCTGGGTCCAAACTTGCTTATTGTTCATGCAAATTGGCTGACTGATGAAGAAATTGAACTCGTCAAAAACTTTGATGTCAAAGTGGTCCATTGCCCCACTGCTGGTGCAGCAGGCGGATACGGCACGTTCAAAGTCGGCAAGTTTGTTGAAATGATGGAGAAAGGAATAACGGTGTCATTGGGACACGATTCTGCGGCGGAATCCAACTTCATAGACATGATTCGAGTGGCGCAGATGGTTGGTGCCCACCGGGATGTCAGGCTTGATGCGACACTGTTCCCTCCAGAAACCTTGCTTGAAATGCTTACAGTCAACGGTTCTAAAGCCTTGTTGTCAGAGGCCGAAGTTGGATCATTGCAGGTCGGGAAGAAAGCTGACTTCGTTCTGTTTGACTTGGAAAGGCCCGAAATGATTCCCCTACACAACCCTGTCTCAAACCTTATTCATTCGGGTTCCGGCGAGGCCGCAAACACCGTGATCATCGACGGCAAAGTGGTCATGCAAAACCGCAAGATCGAGACGATAAACGAAACCGAAGTGTTGAACAAAGCCCAGAAAGCGGCGGAAGAAATAGTTGACAGAGCAGGACTAAATGCATATACAATGCCTGCGTGGAAATACTATGACTCTTGAAGGATCTATTTGTGCGGTTGCAGAAACCTCACAAGGTCTTCTTTTTCCATGTGCTCCC
>JBGPBD010000150.1:0-2555 GCA_041481045.1 Bathyarchaeia archaeon
CCACTCCCCCAAGCCTTTTTGCAGCTGAAAGCATCTTGTGTTCATGTTCCCTGAGCTCAATCATGACGTTTCCCCTCACGAAAGGCATAAGTTGAAATTGCTAATGTAGTTGGTTCAGTTTTAATAAAAGTATGCGTATTCCTTGACGAACTTCGCTCAGGAATACTCGGCTTTCCTAGAGAAATTGGCAGGGCATCCCTTCACCGTCAGCAACCGTTAATGCATGCACGATATTTATGGATTATCCCCTCAGCCGCAGAACGAAAACCCAGGCTCGCATTCATTTTATACGTGGATGAAATACAGTTGGTTTCGGTGCAGCCGAGTGAATATCAAGGAGCTTATAAAGGCGCTACCTAAAGCTGAGCAACATGTCCACATCGTTGGTGCGACGAGACCCGAAACGTTGCTCTGGCTTGCGGAAGAAGCCCGAATTAAGAAGCCTTACAAAACGGTTAAGGGTGTTCGACGTTTCTTCCAGTACCGAGACTTCCCGCACTTCATCTCCGTCTACAGCATGGTAGTGGACTGCATCACAAAAGAGGATCAACTCGAACGTATCACCTATGAGCTTCTTGAGGACGACGCCCACTGCAACGTGCACTATGTTGAGGCGAGCTTTTCTGCTCCTGATCACGTTAGAAGAGGCCTTGACTACAGCCTAATGCTTGACGCCATCAACAGAGGCGTGCATCATGCACGCCGCGATTTCGGAATCGAATGCAACCTTAGAATTGACCTGGTGCGAAACTACGGACCCGACAATGGAATGGAAGTCCTCAATTGGATAAAAAACAAGAGTGATAACGTAGTCTCAGTCGACATAGGAGGCAGCGAGGAAAGGTTTCCGCCTAAACCCTTCGCGCCCATCTACGCCAAAGCAAAGCAGATGGGACTCCACTTGGTCGCTCATGCAGGAGAAGCTGTTGGACCACAAAGCATCTGGGACGCAGTGAAATATCTGAAGGCAGAACACGTAGGACATGGAATCGCCGCAAGCCATGACCCAAACTTGATGGACTATCTCGCGCAGCGAAGCATTGTTATCGAGACGTGCCCCATCAGCAACCTGAGAACAGGCGTTGTTTCCTCATTGGAGCAGCACCCAGTCAGAACCTTTCTGGAAAAGGGCCTCACGGTGACTGTGAGCACTGATGACCCCTCAATGTTCGGCACCGACATGAACAATGAGTACCTGCAACTCTGCAAGAAACTGAAATTCACCGTCCCTGAACTTTTCAAACTGAGCCTCAACGCCGTTGACTCCTCCTTCCTCCCTGAAGAACAACGGATCAACATGCATGAATCCTTCAAAGAAAAATACCAACACCTGACCGGAACTCGTTACAAGCTCTAAATCAGACAGCCATCACATGAAAAGGTCGCTTTCTTCCATCACAAACTGGGGCTCGTGCAGTTCACGCAAGATTTAATATGCTTCTCATGAATTGTATAGAAAGCCGAACCGTGTAGGAAGGCTTAGGCTTGACTGACGAAACCAAGAACGAGATGGTTGTAACACCGTGGGAAGTAAGAGGCAAAATCGACTACGAGCGCTTGATAAAGGAATTCGGAACCCAACCCTTAACTGACGAGTTATTGAAAAGGATAGCTAAGGATACAGGTGAACCTCACCTGCAGCTGCGGCGGAGACTCTTCTTTTCCCATCGCGATCTGGATGCTGTTCTTGATTTGTATGAAAAAGGAACCAAATTCGTGTTGTACACTGGCAGAGGCCCCTCAGGCCCAGTTCACATAGGCCACCTTGTCCCATGGATTTTCACCAAGCATCTGCAGGACAAGTTTGACACTCGGCTGTATTTCCAAATGACTGACGATGAAAAATTCGTGGTAGATGACGAAAACAAGCTTTCAGACATGACAAGGTTCGGCTACGAAAACGCTTTGGACTTGATCGCGTTAGGCTTCAAGCCAGAGAAAACCTTCATAATATACGATGTTCAGGACATTGACCTGCTATATGATATTGCATTAGAGGTAGCGAAACGCATCACCTACTCAACTGGCAAGGCAACTTTCGGTTTTCAGGACAGCACAAATCTCGGCTGGATATTTTGGCCAGCAATTCAGGCTGTGCCATGTTTCATACACAAGAAACTGACAGGAGAGAACGTTCCAGCATTGATCCCGGCAGCAATTGACCAAGACCCCTACTGGCGAATCACACGTGACATAGCGCAGAAACTGGGCTACTATAAGCCAGCACAGATTCACTGCCGCTTCTTGCCCGGACTCGGAGAAGGCGGGAAGATGAGCGCCTCAGAACCTGAAACGTCCATATTCACCACCGACCCGCCTGAAGTCGTGAAGCGAAAGGTGTGGAATGCCTTCACAGGCGGAAAGGGAACAGCAGCAGAGCAGAAGAAGACAGGTGCAGATCCAAACGTCTGCTCAGTCTTCCAGTATTTCCTTTACTTGTTCGAGGAGAACGATAGTAAGCTGGCTGAAAGAGAGAAGCAATGCAGGTCCGGCGAAATACTATGCGGCGAATGCAAAAAGGACTTGACAGACAGGATCAACAAGTTCCTCGTTGA
>JBGPBD010000151.1:0-2541 GCA_041481045.1 Bathyarchaeia archaeon
CCCGTGTGGATCGGGAGAGATCACCTGGACGGCGGAAGCGTCGCATCGCCAAACCGTGAAACCGAAGGCATGAAGGACGGCAGTGACGCCGTTGCAGACTGGCCCATACTAAACGCTCTAATCAACGCTGTCGGAGGCGCTACGTGGGTCAGCGTTCACCACGGCGGAGGTGTGGGAATAGGCTACAGCATACACGCAGGCATGTGTCTAGTTGCTGACGGTACAGAAGAAGCTGAGAAACGGTTGACAACCGTTCTGACGACAGATCCTGGCACGGCGATCGTAAGACACGCGGATGCAGGATACGAAGAAGCACAAAAAATGGCGAAAGAAAAGCACATCAAAATGCCCATGCTCAAATGAAGCTGATCTGGACAGTTGCTCAAGTCATTGCGTCACGAGGCCATTTGCCTTGATGATGTTGTAGCCGGCGGCCTTGCGAAGCCTATTCGTAACTGCCAAGCCTAGCCCTTTCATGGGCACACTTTCAGCGATGATGACATCAACGCGTTCAGCGTCGAGTTCTCTCAGTAGCCTGAATAGGTTTCTTGCTACACCTGCCAAGTCTGTTCTGCTGCCCATTGACTTCACCACGTCTGCCTTGTAGTGGCTCGTGGTTTCATCTGTGCCAAGAGCCCCAACTTTCTTTCCTTCCGCTTTATAGACTCTAATCAGTTCTTCGATTTTTTGTAGAACAGGTTCAACTTCTCCTTCAACAAGAACCACGTCCGCCTTAGGTGCATAGTGCTTGTGCCTGATGCCTGGTGAACGCGCCTTCTCAATAGGCAAAGGCTTGTCGGCAACCACGACAGGATTAAGCTCTACGTTGCCAAGGACATCTAGCAAAGCTTCATATGGCGTTCCGCCTGGGCGCAGAACCTGCGGAGGATCAACGGTCAAATCCAGAACCGTGGATTCCACTCCAATACGTGTTCGTCCGGCGTCCAAAACTGCGTCTATTCGCCCGTCCAAATCCTCTAGAACATGTTCTGCCGATGTTGGACTTGGTTTTCCAGCAAGATTGGCGCTTGGCGCAGCGATTGGACAGCCGCTCTGGTTGATCAGGGCTAAGGCTACGTTGTGTCGGGGCATCCTGACGGCGATGGTATCTAAACCTGCAACTGTCACGGCAGGCACAATCTTTGAGCGCCTGAAAATCAGCGTTAAAGGACCTGGCCAAAAAGCTTTCATGAGCCTTTCAGCCTTTTCAGAAATCTCTTCAGCCAGTCTGTGAACATCATCTAAATCGCATATGTGCACTATGGGTGGATTGTCAAAGGGTCTATTCTTAGCCTTAAACAGGCCCAAAACAGCCTCGGCGTTCAGCGCATCGACGCCTAACCCATAGACGGTCTCGGTTGGAAAAGCTACTAGACCGCCCTTTTTGATTAGTGCTGCGGCTATCTCAATCTTCGTCATGTCTGGCTGATGTGGGTCGACGGTCAGTACGAGGGTTTCCTTCATCTGTCAATCATGTTGACTAGAGCTGGACCCACGCATTTAAGCTTGGTCAGAAATAAGAGAATAGCAAGCTCTCGCAGTGTTAGACAACGTAGTAGTCGATGACTTTTTTGATGTTTTTTGGTGGTGCCTGTCTTGCAGCAAGTTGCTTCAGCAGCTTTATTATTTGTGGGTGAAACCGTGCGATATCAGTCAAGGATATTAGACCCACAAGCTTCTTTCCATCAACCACTGGCAGCTTCTTGATCTTCATCTGAAACATCAGTTTCACAGCAGCTTCCAAATCCATGCCTGGTTCAACAACGACCAACGGCGTAGTCATGACTTCCTTAATCCTGGTGTCATTAGCGTCTTTCGCCTCTGCAACTACCCGCCTCAGAAGGTCCCTTTCAGTTATTATCCCCAGGGCTTTGCCCCTGCTCACCACTATGAGGCTGCCTATTTCGAATTTGTTCATGATGTCAGCTGCCTCTTTAACTGTGGAATGCTCGTCAAGAGTTACCACTTCTCTGACCATCACGTCCTCAACTTTCAATGATAGACAGGTTTCATCATGTGCTTCTTCTTTCTGTTCTGACAATAAAATCACCAATTTATCCTCTGCGATTGTGCATATAAGCAGATGTGCAAGATATTTCAGACACTTTGCAGTTTGCGAGCAATATTCTCAGCGCGCTTGCTGGTGGGTATTCTTGCCCGGTCAAACTTCTCCTTAGGCTTGGTGAACGGTTTAGTGGCATCGACCCCCATTTTGCTCGTAAGCCCAGTCTCCTGATCGGCTGAAGAATCCAGTGTGGAACCGCGAACATTTTCGATGATGATTAGGTCTTCACTGGCTTGAAAACGGGTTGCAATTGCCCATTCAACTTCGGAAGCATCAAACACATTGATATCTGGATCCACGACGACAGCATGTTTAAGGCTCGGGTGCGCTGCGAAAGCCGCTAACAGAGCGTTTTTGCCATCGCCGTCAAGCTGCTTCTCAACTGATATGAAAGCATGAAGCCATCCATTGCCCCCAACTGAAAGGTTGATGGCATAGACCTTGGGCACAACCTTCGACACACTTTCCCAAATCAA